>CACFEM010000019.1 GCA_902565325.1 uncultured Pelagibacteraceae bacterium | reverse complement strand
ACAGCAATTATTAACCCGATGGGAGTTATTGAGCAAAAAGTCGATATTAATAAATCTGGTTATATAGATTTAAGTGAGTCAAGAAAAATTCAGATGAGCCTGTTTTCAAAATTTGGAAATAAAATTTTTGGATTTATAATTTTGTTGTATATTTTTTTAATATTTTCATTTAAGAAACGTAAAAATGAGTAATTTAAAAAATTATATTTTCACAAGTGAGTCTGTCTCCGAGGGACACCCAGATAAAGTGTCTGATAGGATTTCAGATATGGTTGTTGATAGTTTTATTTCTGGAGATCCATATTCTAGAGTTGCTTGCGAAACACTTACTACGACAAATAAAGTTGTTTTAGCCGGTGAAGTAAGAGGACCAGAAATTAAAAAAGATGAATTAATTGAAAAAGTAAGAAATTGTATAAAAGATATTGGTTATGACCAAGAAGGCTTTACTTGGAAAGAAGCTACAAAAATTGAAAGTCATTTACATTCCCAATCAGCTGATATTGCTATCGGAGTGGACTCTTCAGGAAATAAAGATGAAGGAGCTGGAGACCAAGGTATTATGTTTGGTTATGCTTGTAATGAAACAGATGTTTTAATGCCAGCACCAATTCATTATTCTCATAAAATCTTAAGATTAATGGCTGAAGATAGAAAATCTGGAAAATTAAAAAATATTGAACCAGATTCAAAAAGTCAGGTAACATTTGAATATGTTGATGGAAAACCTTCTAAAGTAAAATCTGTAGTTATATCTTCACAGCATTCACCAGATGTTAATCAATCGCAAGTCAGAGATTTACTGAGACCTTATATGTTAAAGTCTATTCCTGAAAATTTTCTTGATGGTTTTAATGAGGACGAGTTTTATGTAAATCCTACAGGAAACTTTGTAATTGGTGGGCCAGATGGAGATTGTGGTTTGACAGGTAGAAAAATTATTGTTGATACTTATGGTGGAGCCGCACCTCATGGTGGTGGTGCTTTTTCAGGAAAAGATCCAACAAAAGTTGACAGATCAGCGGCTTATGCGGCAAGATATATTGCTAAAAATGTTGTTGGTTCTAAAATTTCTGAAAAGTGTTTAATTCAGTTAGCTTATGCAATTGGCGTATCAAAACCATTATCTATTTATGTTGATTTATTTGATAACGATCTAGATAAAAATAAATTTGTTGTAGAAAAGATTAAAGAAAATTTTGATTTGAGCCCTAGAGGTATCAGAGAAATGTTGAATTTAAATAAACCAATATATGAAAAAACAGCCGCCTATGGTCATTTTGGTAGAGCACCTGAAGAAAATGGTTCATTTTCATGGGAAAAAACTGATAAAACTAAGGTTTTTTCTAAATAGTTTCTGTTGAATTAAAAAAAAACTTTACTATATTGCAACTACATTATTGAACTTTACAAAATGGGCTTCAGCCCATTTTTTTTTGGAGCAAACAAAATTATGTTAAATAAAAGAGCAGATAAACTTGAATTATTGAGAATTGCTGAAGCTGTAGCTTTAGAAAAATCAATAGATAAAGAATTAATTATAAGTTCTATGGAAACAGGTATTGCTAAAGCTGCAAAATCAAAATTTGGACAGGAAAATGAAATTAAAGTTTCTATAAATAGAGATAATGGAGATATTGAGCTTTTTAGAAAATTGATAATTGCTGAAAATCCTGAAAATGCAAATACAGAGATAAAATTGGAAGATGCAATTAATTTAAATGAATTAAACAAAGATAAGTCTATTGGTGACGAAGTATTACAGCCACTTCCTTCATTTGATTTTGGAAGAATAGCTGCGCAAACCGCAAAGCAGGTGATTAGTTTCAATGTAAGAGAAGCTGAAAGAGAAAGACAATTTAATGATTTTATTGATAAGAAAGACACTATTTTAAGTGGAATTGTAAAGAGACTAGAATTTGGAAATGTAATTGTTGATTTAGGAAGAACTGAAGCAATAATTCAAAAAAATGAATTAATACCTCGTGAAAATATTAAAGCAGGTGATCGTATAAAAGCTTATTGTTATGATGTTAGAAGAGAACCTAGAGGGCAACAAATATTTCTATCTAGAGCTCATCCTAAATTTATGGAAAAGCTTTTTGTTCAAGAGGTTCCCGAAATTTATGATGGACTAATAGAAATTAAATCTTCTTCAAGAGATCCTGGAAGTAGAGCTAAAATATGTGTTAAAGCAGTTGATACATCTCTAGACCCAGTAGGTGCTTGTGTAGGTATGAGAGGCTCAAGAGTTCAAGCTGTTGTAAATGAACTTCAAGGAGAGAAAATTGATATAGTTAATTGGTCAGAAGATCCTGCTATTTTGGTTTCAAATGCGTTATCCCCTGCTGAAGTACAAAGAGTTAACGTTGACAGTGAAAGAAAAAAACTTGATGTAATTCTTACCGAGGAAAATTTAAGTAAAGCAATTGGAAGAAGAGGTCAAAATGTAAGACTTGCGACAAAACTCTTAAATTATGAAATTAATATAATGACAGATGCAGAAGACTCTGAACGAAGACAATTAGAATTTAAAGAAAAAACAGAGAACTTTGTAAAAAATTTAGAGTTAGATGAAACGTTGGGTCAGTTACTTGTTGCTGAGGGTTTTTCAACTATTGGTGACATTAAAGATAGTTCAGCTGAAAATTTAATGAAGATTGAAGGCATAGAAGAAGATACTGCCAAAGCATTGATAGACAGAGCTAAAGAGTTTCATGAAAAGGATCAAGAGGATATTTCTCAGAGAATTAAAGAATTAGGTCTGGAAGATGCCTTGATTAATTTAAAGGGATTAACACCAGGAATGTTGGTCACACTTGGTGAACAAAAAATTTTAAGTTTAGAAGATTTTGCAGACTTAGCATCTGATGAATTAACTGGTGGTTATGACGTGGTTAAAGGTGAGAGAGTGAAAATCCAAGGTTATCTGGAAGATTTTGCTTTATCTAAAGAAGAAGCGGATGAACTAATTATGTCTGCCAGAAACATTGTTTATAAAGATTGAGTGATGAGGTATGGAGAAAAAAACAAAATTAACAATTTCAGGCTCAGCCAAAAAATCAATCAAGAACATTGAGATTGCTAAATCACAAGGAAAAAATTCTGTAGTAATTGAAAAACAAACTGGAAAATTCTCGAGTAGAGGAGGATCATTTAGATCTACTACAAATAAGCCAAGAACAACCTCAACTTTCAACAGAGGAACACCATTAAAACCTTCATTTAATCCTAAATCACCCCCTATAACAAACGATTTTGAAAAGAGAAAACTAGCAGAGCAAAGAGCTACTAAACGACTTAAAGGAGATAGTGAAAACAAAGATAGAAAAACTTTAAAAGCAGGAACAAAGAAGAGAGAGTTAAAATTAACTGTATCAAGAGCACTAAGTGATGAGATTGATGCAAAACAAAGAAGTTTAGCATCAGTAAAGAGAGCAAGACAAAAAGAAATTAAAAATGCAACAAGAGATGATACTCATGAAAATTTAAAACCAATTAAAAGAGATGTCAATATTCCTGAAGCAATCACAGTAAGAGAACTTGCAAATAGAATGGCTGAACAATCAAGCAATGTAATTAAGCATTTATTTGGTATGGGTGTTACTGTGACTATCAATCAAACATTAGCTGCAGATACTGCGGAATATTTAGTTAAAGAATTTGGTCACAATCCAATTAGGGAAGAAAAAGCAGAAGAAATAATTCAAAAAATAAAAGCTTCAAGAACAGAAAATTTAAAAAATCGACCACCAATAGTTACCGTCATGGGTCATGTGGATCATGGCAAAACATCAGTACTAGATGTACTTAGAAGTGCGAATGTAGTTTCAGGAGAATTTGGAGGAATAACACAACATATTGGAGCTTATCAAATTGAAAGTCAGGGTAATAAATTAACATTTATTGATACCCCAGGTCATGCTGCATTTACAGAAATGAGAGCAAGAGGATCAAAATTAACAGACGTAGTTGTTTTAGTAGTTGCTGCTGATGATGGAGTTAAACCTCAAACAGTTGAGTCTATTAAACATGCTAAAGCTGCAAATGTTCCAATAGTTGTAGCAATAAATAAATGCGATTTGCCAGAGGCAGATCCTCAGAAAATAAAAAATCAATTATTAGAGCATGAATTAATTGCTGAAGATTTATCTGGTGATACTTTAATGGTTGAGATTTCAACTAAAACAAAACAAAACTTAGATAAATTAGTAGAATCAATAATACTACAAGCAGAGATTTTAGATCTTAAAACGGATTATGAATCTAAAGCTACAGGCATAGTTTTAGAGTCAAAAATTGATGTTGGTAGAGGTCCAGTTGCAAATATAATTGTAACAACTGGAACACTTAAGAGAGGTGATTTTTTTGTAAGTGGTTTAAAGTGGGGAAAAGTAAGAGCTATTATTAATGATAAAGGTAAAAATATTAATGAAGCATCACCTTCTACTCCTGTTGAAATTTTAGGAATAAATGGTGCAGCCAAAGCTGGAGACGATTTTATTGTTCTTGACACAGAAAAAGAAGCTAAGACACTGAGTGAAAATAGAGCTCAAGAGAGTAAGGATGGAAAAAATCCACTAACTTTTGCAACTCAAGACTCTGCTTTTTCAGATAAATCTACTGAAGAATTAAATTTAATAATTAAATCTGATGTACATGGATCATCTGAAGCAATCAAAAATGCAATTAGTCAAATCAAACATGATGAAGTTAAACCTAAAATAATTTTAGCAGATATTGGAATGGTAACTGAGACAGACGTTACATTAGCGAAAGCTTCAAATGCAGTATTAATTGCTTTCAATGTTAAACCAAGTAAAGAAGCAAAAAAACTTGCTGAAAATGAGAAGATAAAAATATCTTCATACAACATTATTTATGAAGTTCTAGATTACATAAAACAAAGAATGTCAGGATTATTGGCACCCGATGTACAAGAAAAAATTACTGGTACTGCACAAATTTTAGAAATATTTAAAGTTTCAGGTGCAGGTAAAGTTGCTGGTTCAAAAGTAACTGAAGGAGAAATTAATAGTACTTCAGATGTAAGAATAATCAGAGACGGTGCTATTATTTATACTGGAAAAGTTTCAACAATATTTAGAGAAAAAAACCAAGTAAAACAGGTAAGTGATGGTCAAGAATGCGGAATTACAGTTAAAGATTATATGGATTTCCAAAAAAATGACACAATAGAGGCTTTTAGTGTTACATCTACTGAGAGGTCAATTTAATGGCAGATAGAATTGGAAAACCAGTGTCACAAAGGCAGTTAAGAGTAGGTGAAATGATTAAGCAGTCTTTAAGCATGATTTTTATAAGGAATGAGGCTAAGGTGCCAAATTTAGAAACAAATACTATAACGGTTACTGAGGTTAGAATGAGTCCTGATTTAAAAATTGCTAAAGCATATGTTCTTCCATTGGGAGGAAAAGATGCTGAGGAAACAATTAATATTTTAAAGGAATACTCATTTTTAATTAGAAAAATTTTATCACAAAAAGTGGTTATGAAATTTTTACCAAAATTACTTTTTAGAAAAGACGAATCTTTTGAGTATGCGGAAAAAATAGAAAACTTAATAAAACAAACAAATAAATAGGAAGAAAGAGGCATGAACAAAAAGGCACAAGAATTAGCAATGCATGATAAAGATACTGGATCTTCAGAGATACAAATCGCTTTGCTAACAGAGAAAATTGAAACTCTCTCTAAACATATTAAGCAATTCAAAAAGGATAAACATTCATCTGTTGGATTGTTGAGAGCGGTAAATAGAAGAAAGAAATTGTTAGAATACCTAAAGAAAAATAAAATGGATTCTTACAAAAATGTACTGTCGAAATTGAATTTAAGAAAATAGAAGTCAAGATAGATAGAACGGAATGGAACGAAACGAACGAAACGAAATGGAAATGAAATGTTTAAAGTATATAAGAAGGAAATTGAAGTAGCGGGAAAGAAGATAAGTTTAGAAACAGGTAAAGTAGCAAGACAGGCAGACGGTGCAATAATCGCAACATGTGGAGAGACAGTCGTACTAGCAACAGTTGTGGGAGCAAAAAAAGTAAATCCTGATATGGATTACTTTCCTTTATCTGTAAATTATCAAGAAAAATATTATGCAGCAGGAAAAATCCCAGGTGGATATTTTAAAAGAGAAGCAAGACCAACTGAAAGCGAAACATTAATCTCTAGATTAATTGACAGACCAATCAGACCTTTGTTTCCAGATGAATTTAAAAACGAAGTACAGTTATTACCAACAGTAATTTCATATGATAAAGAAAATGAACCAGATATTTTATCAATCACTGCATCTTCAGCAGCTTTAGCCATATCAGGAATGCCATTTATGGGTCCTGTAGGTGCTTCAAGAGTTGGCTTTATAGATGGAAAATATGTTTTAAACCCATCTAAAGCAGAATTAGAAAAATCAAAATTAGATTTAGTTGTAGCAGGAACAAAAGATGCTGTGCTTATGGTTGAGTCTGAAGCAAGTGGTTTAACAGAGGAAGAAATGTTAAATGCAGTCAAATTTGGTCACGAAGGTTTTGTTCCAGTGATTGAAATGATTGAGGAACTTGCAAAAGAATGTAGAAAACCTGAGTGGACAGTTGAGAAAAAAGATTTATCTGAAGTTAAGAAAAAACTTGAGGAAACTTTCACAGAAGATCTTAAGAAAGCTTTTGCAACAAGAGATAAACAAGATAGATCAAATCAGATTTCAGAGATTACTGATAAGGCTAAAAAGCTTTATGAGGAAAATGAAAACTACACAGATCTTGATGTTAACAGTCAGTTAAAAAATCTTGAAAAATCAATTGTTAGAACAGACATTCTAAAAAACAAAAATAGAATTGATGGAAGAGGTTTGTCAGATGTAAGACCAATAGAATGTGAAGTTGGTGTTTTACCAAGAGCGCACGGTTCTGCATTATTTACTAGAGGAGAAACTCAAGCGATTGTTGTAGCAACTTTAGGAACATCTGATGACGAGCAAAGAATTGAAAGTTTAGATGGACTTCAAAGGGAACGATTTATGCTTCACTACAATTTTCCTCCTTTTTCAGTTGGAGAAACTGGTAGAATTGGAACTGGTAGAAGAGAAATAGGACATGGTAAACTAGCATGGAGAGCAATTAATTCTTCATTACCAACAAAAGAAGCGTTTCCATATACTTTTAGAGTAGTTTCAGAGATTACCGAATCTAATGGTTCTTCTTCAATGGCTACTGTTTGTGGAACTTCTCTAGCATTAATGGATGCTGGAGTACCGATAAAAGAACCAGTTGCTGGTATTGCAATGGGTTTAATTAAAGAGGGTGATGATTTTAGTGTTCTATCAGATATTTTAGGTGACGAAGATCACTTAGGAGATATGGACTTTAAAGTTGCTGGAACTAAAGATGGAATTACTTCTCTTCAAATGGATATTAAAATTACAGGTATTACTTTTGAAATTATGGAGCAGGCATTAAGCCAAGCTAAAGATGGAAGAGTTCATATCTTAGGTGAAATGAATAAAGCATTATCGGCTTCGAGAGAAGATGTTGGAAAACACACTCCAAAAATGGAACAAGTTAATGTTGATAAAAAAGACATTGCAGCTGTGATTGGAAAAGGTGGAGCTACTATAAGAGAGATTGTTGAAAAATCAGGTGCTAAAGTAGATGTAAATGATGAAGGTGTAGTAACAGTTGCTGCTCCTGATGAGGAGTCTAGAAACATCGCAATGCAAATGATTAAAGACATCACTGCAAAAGCTGAATTAAATAAAATTTATTCTGGTAAAGTAATGAAGATTATGGAGTTTGGTGCATTTGTTAATTTCTTAGGAAAACAAGATGGACTAGTTCATATCTCAGAACTTGCAGATAAAAGAGTTGCTAAAGTCACTGACGTTGTTAAAGAAGGCGACGAAGTAAAAGTTAAAGTGATTGGTTTTGATAGAGGCAAAGTTAAACTCTCTATGAAACAAGCTACTGAATAATTATTTACTTAAAATAAAATTTTAAACCCCAAAAAGCTAATTTTTGGGGTTTTTTTAACTAAATTTAACTATATTTAAGTAATATTTTTAGGATCTGGCATCCCAACCTTGTTATATCCAGCATCTACATAGTGAATTTCACCAGTAACACCATTTGCAAGGTCGCTTAATAGATATAACGCTGAATTTCCAACATCATGGATATCTACATTTCTCTTAAGGAAAGAATGGTCTTCATTCCATTTATATAGGAATTTTGCGTCTCCAATTGCAGAGGCAGCCAATGTCTTGATAGGTCCAGCACTTATAGCATTTACTCTCATACCTTTGGCTCCTAAGTCTCTTGCTAAATACTTAACACTTGCCTCAAGAGCTGATTTACAAACACCCATTACGTTATAATTTGGAATTGCTTTAGTAGACTCGTAAGTTAAAGTTAATAAACTTCCACCTTGTTTCATTACCTTTGAAGCTTCTTTTGCTACTTCAGTAAATGAAAAACATGAAATTAACATACTTCTTAAAAAGTTTTCTCTAGTCGTATTTAAATATTCACCTGATAATTCTGATTTATCTGAAAAAGCTACTGCATGTACTACAAAATCGATTTCGCCCCATTGAGATTTGATATCCTCAAATAGTTTTACTACTTCTTCTTTTTTTTCAACATCACAACTAAAAGTAACATTTGAATTTAATTTTTCTGCTAAAGGGATCACTCTTTTTTTAAGTGCATCACCTAGATACGTAAATGCTAGTTCCGCTCCAGCTTCAGAAAGTTTTTGAGAAATGCCCCAGGCAATTGATCTTTCATTAGCAACACCCATGATTAATCCTTTTTTACCTTTCATTAGACTCATAAATCAAACTTTTTCAAAAATTAAAGCTGCATTAGTTCCACCAAACCCAAAACTATTTGACATTACTGTATTTAAGGTTGCCCCTGTTTCAGTTTTTGCAACAATTGGAAATTTTTTAGCATCATCATCCATATCTATAATATTTGCTGATCCTGTTATGAAATTGTTTTTCATCATTATTAAACAATAAATTGCTTCATGCACTGAAGCAGCCCCTAGAGGATGACCCGATAAAGATTTTGTTGAACTTATTTTTGGAATGTCCTCTCTAAAAGTTTCTTTAATAGCATTTAGCTCAGTTATATCTCCAACTGGAGTAGATGTTCCATGAGTATTAATGTAATCAATTTTATTTTTAGCAGTTGCCATTGCCATTTTCATACATCTAACAGCACCTTCACCCGATGGCGCTACCATGTCGTATCCATCCGAAGTTGCTCCATAACCTGTTAATTCTGCGTATATTTTAGCCCCTCTTGCTTTAGCATGTTCATATTCTTCAAGTACTAACACACCAGCACCACCTGCAATTACAAACCCATCTCTAGTTTTATCATAAGCTCTAGACGCAGATTGTGGAGTATCATTATATTTTGATGATAAAGCTGTCATAGCATCAAACATTGCTGTCATCGCCCAATGAATTTCTTCACTTCCACCTGCAAAAACAATATCCTGTTTGCCCATTTGAATTAATTCCATAGAATTTCCTATGCAGTGTCCACTAGTTGCACATGCAGAACTCATTGTGTAGTTAGTTCCTTTAATTTTAAATGGTACTGCAAGTGTTGCTGAGGCAGTACTGGCCATTGTTCTTGGAACAATAAAGGGCCCCATTAGTTTTGGAGTTTTAGCTCTCGTTTTGTCTGCTGCAAGTATTACGTTTTCAATCGATGGACCACCGGAACCCATTACAATCCCAGTTTTAAAATTACTTACTTCACTTTCTTCTAATCCAGAGTCTTCAATTGCCTCTTTCATTGCAATATAATTATAAGCTGATCCTGAACCCATAAATCTAATTGTTTTTCTATCAATATGATCCTCTAGTTTAATATTTGGTTTACCATGAACATGACTTTTTAAATTATGCTCTTTGTATTCTTCTGCAAAAGAAATTCCTGATTTTGAATTTAATAAAGATTGATGAACTTCTTCTTGATTATTTCCTAAACAAGAAACAACTCCTAAACCTGTAATAACTACTCTTCTCATTATTTAAATAACCCTACTTTTAAACTTTCTGCTGAATATATCTTTTTATTATCTGCAAGAACAATTCCATTTGCAAGCCCAACAGTTGTTCCTCCCGGTGACATAATTTTCTTCATATCTATTTCATATCTTACATTTTTTACACTCTGTAAAACTTCACCTGTAAATTTCACAGTACCCACTCCCAAAGCTCTTCCTTTTCCAGGATTTCCTAGCCAACCTAGAAAAAAACCCACCAGTTGCCACATAGCATCTAATCCTAAACATCCTGGCATAACCGGATCTTTTTTAAAATGACAATCAAAAAACCAAAGATCATCTTTAATATCTAATTCAGCTTTTAAAGAGCCCTTATTAAATGTTCCATTATTTTCATTGATTTCAGTTATTCTGTCAAACATAAGCATTGGTGGAAGAGGTAATTTTGCATTGCCAGGCCCAAAAAGATCACCATTTCCACAAGTTATTAGGTCATCATAGGAGTATGAGTTTTTTTTCATAATTTTGAGCTCCCTTAATACTTGATTTAATCCTAATATAATATAATAAAACATTATATTTTTATTCATACTTTAGAATAATTATAAAAAACGATGCCAAAAAACTGCAATTTTATTGAAAAATTAAGAGAAGTTGGACTTAGACCCACTAAGCAAAGAGTAAAAATGTGTGAAGTTTTGTATAATAGAGAAAAAACTTTTCATTTCACAATTAACGATTTGGTTAAGTTGTTATCTGAGAAAATGAATCAAAAGATATCTCTAGCTACAGTTTATAACACAGTTCATGCATTTGAAAAAAAAGGATACCTAAAAGAAATTTCAATCGATAGTCATAAAAGTTATTTTGATACAAACACATCAGCACATCATCATTTTTTTGATGAAGACACGCATGAGCTAATCGATTGTGATGAGAGCGATATAGACAAAATAAATATTAGAAAAAATATAACTGGAAAAAAAATAAATTCCGTTGAAGTTTTGGTTAGAGTTGCGAGTGATAATCAAACTCAAAAATAATTCTATCAAATCAATTACTTAAAATCTACATTATAATAATTCTAAACTGTTGACATATTTAATATAACCATTATATGGTGAGTAACATTTAAAAGGAGAAAAATAATGTCTTTAAAAGGAAGTAAAACAGAAGAAAACTTAAAAGCAGCATTCGCTGGAGAAAGTCAAGCAAATAGAAGATATCTTTATTTTGCACAAAAAGCAGACATCGAAGGTTACAATGATGTAGCTACAGTTTTTAGATCAACAGCAGAAGGTGAAACTGGTCACGCTCATGGTCATTTAGAATACTTGGAACAAGTTGGTGACCCAGCAACAGGCAAACCAATTGGCGAAACTAAAGCTAACTTAGCTTCAGCTATCGAAGGTGAAACTCATGAGTACACAGATATGTACCCTGGTATGGCCAAGACTGCTAGAGAAGAAGGTTTTGAAGAAATCGCAGACTGGTTTGAAACTTTAGCTAAAGCTGAAAAATCACACGCTGGTAAATTTCAAAAAACTTTAGAGTCTATTAGCTAATCAAATTACTTAGTGGGCGACTAACGCCCACTAAAAAAAAACTCAAATTTCAAATAACTAAATTATATGAGTAAAGAAGGAAGTTTAGGTGCACCTATAAGACACCCTATAGATTTTGAGCATCCTGATTTTTTAAATCCTGAAAAGTTAGACGCTGAAATGAGAAGAGTGTTTGATATTTGTCATGGATGCAGGAGATGTTTTAATCTTTGCGACTCTTTCCCAAAGTTATTTGACATGATTGATGAGTCTAAAAATGAGGATGTTGAAAGCTTATCTAGTGATCAATTTGCCCCTGTCGTTGATGCATGTACATTGTGTGATATGTGTTTTATGACTAAATGCCCATATGTTCCACCTCATGATTTTGATTTAGATTTTCCACATTTGATGCTGCGATATAGAACAGCTCAAAAAAAATTAGGTAAATTACCAAGCGTACCAACACAATTAGCCCAAATAGACCGAAACGCTAAAATTGGTGTCATGTTCTCTAAAATAGTTAATTGGGCATCAAATATTAAGAATAAATTAATTAGAAAAATCTTAGAATTAATTACTGGAATAGATAAAAGAGTTCAGTTACCAAAATATAACTCAGAAACTTTTTCTAATTTTTTCCAAAAAAATAGAGATAAGATAAATTATCAAACATCTTCTAAAGATAGAAAAGTTGTTATTTATTCAACATGTTTTGTAAATTTTAATAAAAAAAATACAGGTGTTGCCGCTTTAAAAGTTTTGAAAAAAAATGGCGTAGAAGTTCAGGAAGCTTACCCTGGTTGTTGTGGGATGCCATTTCTAGAGCAAGCTGATCTGCCAAAAGTTGTTGAACAAGCAAAAAAAGTTTCTAAGGATTTAGTCGAATGGATTGATAAAGGATATAAAGTAGTAACCTTAACAGCTAGTTGTGGGCTGATGTTAAAATTTGAATGGCCCTTGTTATTACCAAACGAAGAAAAAATAAAAAAATTATCCGCAAATGTTATGGATATTGATGAATATGTTGTGGATATTGCAAACAATGAGGGATTAGCAGAAGGATTAAATGAGATTGACGGGGGAGTAACAGTACATCATGCTTGTCATGCTAGGGCACAGAACATGGGTATCAAAGCAAGAGATATGTTAAAACTAATACCAAACGTTAAAATTGATGTAGTTGAAAGATGTGCAGGTCATGGTGGAACTTTTGGAGTAATGAAAGAAACTCATGATTTAGCAAATAAAGTTGGAAGACCTACAGCTAGACAAATAAAAACCAAAAATAATAAGTATATGGCTTCTGATTGTCCTTTAGCTGGTAAACATTTAAAACAGTTGGAAGTTGATACAAACATATCTAATGATGAGGCACTACATCCTATCGAATTGATGGCAAAAAGTTATAACTTATGATTATGCCGAGAGAAAAAAGAGAAATTCAAAAAGAAGACATCATTCCTTTAGATGTTTATACAGAAAAGAGACGTGAATTAAGAAAAAACATTGTTGATTATAAAAAAAATAGAAGAGTTGCTTTAGGTCCTTATGCCACTTTTTATTTTGAAAGTTATGAAACAATGTTAGCCCAGGTACAAGAAATGTTGTACATTGAAAAAGGTGGTGACGAGCAACTTCATGATGAGTTATCTGCGTACAATCCTTTAATACCTAACGGCAAAGAACTAACTGCAACTTTAATGTTTGAAATAGATAATCCTATTTCAAGGGCTGCCTTTCTTGGAAAAGTTGGTGGAATAGAAGAAACAGTATTTATGAAAATAAATGGTGAGAAAATTAAAGCAGTCCCAGAAGAAGATGTTGATAGAACCTCTGCTGAGGGAAAAGCTTCTTCTGTACAGTTTATTCACTTTAATTTTACAGATGATCAAATAGAAAAATTTCAATCTAATAGTTCAGAAATTGAGCTTGGTATTGATCATAAAGAATATTCTCATAGCACAAAATTATCTAAGGAAAATATAGCCTCATTATCTGCTGATTTTAATTAATTTAGTCCCCAAATATTATCTGTTTTAATCCAACCTTCAAATTCTTCTGATGTAATTTTGCACCAATTTTTTTCACACTTTTCTATAATTAGTAATCTTCCTTCTTTTATTTGAGCAATTGGTTTAGCAAAAGATGTAGGTTTCTTAAATAAAACTTTATCTTTTGTGGCTATTACTGAATTACTTTTTTTTAATTGTGAAATATGAATCCATCCGCTGTTATTTTTAAAATCAATAATTCGTCTAAAATTTTCTTTTTTATCGATTTGTTTTAAAGGTAAATTTATTTTCTTGTAAACATACTTGATGTCAGATTCAAAACTTGGTCCATAGCGTACGTTCACCTTATTTTTTTTAAGAGAAACGAATATTTCTCCTGCATAACTTGAAGTAATAAAGAATATTAAAAGAGAGAATATAAAAATATTATTTATTAGATTTTTTATTTTCACTTTTCTTTGTTTTATTTAATTTAACTTTTCTAAAGCTTAAATTTAATAAATCTATAATAAGAATAAATCCATTTAAATTTTGACCAATTTTTAATATTTTTTTCAAAACTTCATTAGCAAGCATTGTTCCAATTATTCCTGCTACAGGTCCCAATATTCCTTCATATTCACAGTTTAATATTTCATCAGTAATAACTTCCTCTTGATAGAAGTCACGTAAAGAAGGAGTATTTTTATCTACAAAATTAAAAGTAAAAATATGACCATCAAATTTACTAATTGCTCCAGTCACAAGAAATTTTTTATATTTTAAACTTAAATCATTTATTAAAAATTTACTTTCAAAATTGTCAGTACCATCAATAATTAAGTCATAAT
>CACFEM010000018.1 GCA_902565325.1 uncultured Pelagibacteraceae bacterium | reverse complement strand
GATCAACAATTTTCAAATTTTTTTGTATATCATTTTCAACAACTTCATTGCCATTAACTGCAACAGAGCCTTTCTCTCCTCTAGTTATAATTATTAATTTATTAAGTTGTTTTGAAAAATTTATAACCTCCTTAAAATTTTTTGCTTCAATCAATGAGATAATTTCTTGTTCGTTAGCAAAAGTTATATCAAGCTTGTTTTTAACTAAGTTTAAAAAATGAGGTTTGTGTCTATCTACGCAAAACAAATCAGATAGCGACATAGCAACTTTGTTTGAATTATTTATGGCTTTTTCAAACGCTTTCTTAGGTTCCCCCTCATCCCATAGATAACCTTCCAAAAATATTATTTCGCTTTTTTTAATTGCATCAGAACTAACATCATTTTCATTAATTTTTCCTGCTGTTCCTAAAAAAGTACACATTGTTCTTTCAGAGTCTGGTGTTACTAAAATTAAACATGTTCCAGTTGGTATTTCTTCTTTCTTTTTCGAATAAAAATACTCCACATTTTCTTTTTTTAAACCTTCCTCGTATTTACCACCAAATTCATCATCAGATACTTTACCTACAAAACCAACTTTATTGCCAAGTTGAGATAATCCTACTATAGAGTTTGCTACAGAGCCCCCAGAAACAGTTTTTTCGATTTTAAGATTTTTTAATAAACTTTTGAATTCTTTTTCATCGAAAAATAATTTCATTGTGCTTTTTGTGAGATTATTTTGTTGTATAAAATTATCATCAACTCTACAAATGACATCGACTATTGCATTTCCAATTCCTAAAATTTTCATATTAAGCTTTTTTGGTAATAACAGGTTTTTTTCTATTTGGGTAGCAAGTAGTACATATTTTACAGCTCAAACCGAAACAATCTCTAGCTTTGCAATATTCTCTTCCGTAAAAAATTATTTGTAAATGAAGTTTAGACCAAGTTTTTTTAGGGAATATTCTTTTTAAATCCTTCTCAGTTTGAACTACATTTTTTCCATTTGTTAAACCCCACCGTTGTGCAAGCCTGTGAATATGAGTATCAACAGCAAAAGCTGGATATCCAAAACCTTGAGACATTACTACACTTGCTGTTTTATGTCCTACGCCAGGTAGTTTTTCAAGTTCCTCAAAAGTTTTAGGCACTTTACCTTTGTGTTTTTCTAACACTTGCTTTGACATTAAGTAAATACTTTTAGCTTTAACTCTAAAAATACCAATTTTCTTTATTAATTTTTCAATTTTTTTTCTTCCCAATTTTACAAAGTGTTCTGGTTTATAGTATTTTGGATAAATATCCTTTGTAACATTGTTAACATTTACATCAGTACATTGTGCCGAAAGAAGAACCGAAATTAATAGTGTAAAAGTATTTTTGCTTTTTAAAGGTACAGGGGCTTTAGGGTAAATTTTATTTAGAATTTTAATGATAATTTTTGATTTTTCTTTTTCATTCATTACGAAAAATTAAGTAAATCTCTCATAGAATATAAACCTGGCTTTTTTTTCATTAACCATTTAGAGGCAGTCAAAGCTCCATCAGAGTATAGCGCTCTGTCAAAAGCCTCATGATTCAATGTAATTATTTCTTTTCCACTTGAGAATTTTACTTCGTGTTCACCAATTATCTCACCTTTTCTAATTGAATTAAAATTAATTTTTTTTCCATAAGGAAAAGATTTTTTATTTAAGAATTTTTTACCAATCAAATTATATAAATTTTTATTTTTTCCATCAGCAATTCCTTTACCAAGCATCAAAGCTGTGCCTGAAGGATAGTCTTTTTTATGTTTGTGGTGTACTTCAAAAATTTTACTCAAATATTCCTCATTTAAAGATTTTGAAGCAATTTCAGTTAAATACATTAATAAATTTACACCTAAACTCATATTACCAGCCTTTAAAATAGGTATCTGTTTTGAATATTTTTTAATTTGTTTTTCTTCGTTCCTATTAAAACCAGTAGTTCCAATAACAACCTTCTTTTTAAGTTTAGATGCTATTTTCAATATTTCTAGAGTGCACTCAGGTACTGTAAAATCAATAATTACATCAGCTTGTTTAAAGGCTTTATCAGAATTTAATTGTGGTTTAATTCGATTAAATTTTTTTTTAATTAATCTGTTTTCTGTTAATGCAACTAATTTAAATTTTTTATTTTTTATAGATGACTTTATTAATTGCTGACCCATTCTTCCCATACATCCTGAAATAGCTAAATTAATTTTTTTCATTTTTTAATTTTAAAGTTTTTATAATTTTCCATTTATTTATCTTTTCATTAACATCTACAATACATAATTTATCTATTGTAACCAACTTATTTAATTTTGGTAATTTTTTAATTATTGCTTCTTTTGTATCGTTATCTTTTATTCCATAATAGAGACTTATGTGAGGATTATATTTTTTATTTTGCTTTTCGTAATTTGTTTTAGAAAATATTTTTTTTGCTGCAATTAATTCTTTTGTCTTTTTTACTTCAATGTAAAATGATGTAAATTTTTGATTAGTTAATTTATATTTAATTAATAAAATTTTGAATTTATTTATTTTTTTAGAAATTTTTTTTATTTTTTCAAATTCTTCCTTATCTAGTTTTAAGAATGGACCAATTGCTGTTAAATGAATTGAAAAATAAGGTCCTTTGAGATGATTATTTACAATTCTTTTTATCTTATTTAGTTTTTGATTATCAAATTTTGAAAATTGAAACCATATCCAGTAGGCCTTACTAATTCTTTTTTTTGATTTTTTTCCCAATATTAACTCTTCCAGAAATCTTTTGCTTTTTGAAAAAACTTTTTAATACTAGGATTAGATTTATCGTTTTCTATTTCTCTAAATTGCTCCAGTAATTCTTTCTGTTTTTTATTTAAGTAAACAGGCACTTCTGTTTTTACCTGAACATATAGATCACCAAAATCACCTCTTCTCATAAATGGCATTCCTTTACCTTTTAATCTGAATTGTTTTCCATTTTGTGTTCCATCAGGAATTTTTATTTTTGCTTTTCCACCATCTATTGTTGGTATTTCAATGGTTGTCCCCAAAGCTGCATCTGCAAAAGAAAGTGGAAATTCAAAAAATAAATTTTCATCTGATCTTTTAAATAAGTTATGAGAATTAACATTAATAAATAAATAAAGATCACCTGTTGCTCCACCCCTGGTTCCTGCTTCACCTTTTCCTGCAAGTCTTATTCTTGTTCCGTCATCTACACCTTTTGGAATAGTTACAGATATCCTTTTTGATGCTTGTTTTTTACCTTGACCATTACAATCGTTACAAGGGTTTGTAATTTCTTCACCATTTCCATTGCACTGAGGACAGGTTTGTTGAACTGTAAAGAAACCTTGATTGGATCTTATTCTTCCATTTCCACCACAATATGAACATCTATCAGGAGAATAACCTGGTTTAGATCCATTACCTTTGCAAGTTCCGCACTGTTCAGATGTAGAAAATTTAATGTCTTGTTTTTTTCCAAGATAAGCTTCCTCTAGAGAAATTGATAAATCATACCTTAAGTCAGAACCTCTATTATTTGATTTTCTATTTCTTGATCTTCCACCGCCACCGAAATCTCCAAAGAAATCCTCAAAAATATCTGAAAAATCTGCTCCACTGAAACCACCAAAACCCCCACCAGGTCTGCCACCACCATTTTCAAATGCTGCATGACCAAAGTTATCGTAATTTTGTTTTTTTTCTTTATCTGAAAGTATACCGTAAGCTTCACTAGCTTCTTTAAATTTCTCCTCAGCCTTAGCGTCTCCAGGATTTTTATCAGGATGATATTTAACTGCTAATTTTCTATATGCAGATTTAAGTTCCTCAGGGCTTGCGCTTTTATTAACGCCTAGGACATCATAATAGTCTCTTTTAGCCATCAAATTACCCCAGACAATTAAATGTCAGTTTAAGCGCTTTTTTCTTTATTCTCGTCTTTTACTTCCTCGAAATCAGCATCAACAACATTCTCGTCTTTTTTACCTGCATCATCTCCACCATCATCTTTACCTGATTCTGGTTTTGAACTTTGTTGTGATTTATATATTGCTTCCCCAAGTTTCATTGAAGCTTGAACTAAAGCCTCAGTTTTTTTCTTAATATCTTCAACATCTTCACCTTTCAAAGCTTCTTTTACCGAAGAGGATGCATCTTCAATTGCTTTTTTCTCCGCATCAGAAATTTTTGATCCATGCTCTTTTAAATTCTTTTCAGTAGAGTGGATTAGAGTGTCTGCTTGGTTTCTAACATCAACTGACTCTCTTTTCTTTTTATCAGCTTCTTTATTAGCTTCTGCATCTTTAACCATTTTTTCAATTTCTTCATCACTTAGTCCACCAGAAGCTTGGATTTGAATTTTTTGCTCTTTGCCAGTTCCCTTGTCTTTCGCAGAAACATTAACAATACCATTAGCATCAATATCAAATGTAACTTCAATTTGAGGTACTCCTCTTGGTGCTGGCGCAATACCTACTAATTCAAAATTACCTAAGGCTTTATTATCAGCTGCCATTTCTCTTTCCCCCTGTAGAACTCTAATAGATACAGCGGGCTGATTATCCTCTGCAGTCGAAAATACCTGACTTTTCTTTGTTGGAATTGTTGTATTTTTATCAATTAACTTAGTTGAAACTCCTCCAAGCGTTTCGATACCAAGTGATAGTGGAGTTACATCTAATAGAAGTACATCTTTAACATCACCTTGTAGTACACCAGCCTGAATAGCTGCTCCCATAGCAACTACTTCATCAGGGTTTACGCTTTTGTTAGGATCTTTTCCAAAAAAGTTTTTAACTTCCTCTAATACTTTTGGCATTCTAGTCATACCACCTACCATAACTACTTCATCAATTTCACTAGCGGTAATCCCCGCATCTTTTAATGCAGTTTTACATGGAGGCATTGTTCTAGCAATTAAGTCCTCAACTAAAGCTTCAAGTTTTGCTCTAGTCATTTTTAAATTAATATGTTTTGGACCTGTTTTATCTGCTGTAATAAAAGGTAAGTTTATATCTGTTTGTTCTGCAGACGATAATTCTATTTTTGCTTTTTCCGCAGCTTCTTTTAATCTTTGTAAAGCAAGTTTATCTGACTTAAGATCAATTCCATTATCTTTCTTAAATTCAGAAATTAAGTAATCAACAACAGCATTATCAAAATCTTCACCACCTAAAAAAGTATCACCATTAGTTGATTTAACTTCAAATACACCATCACCCAATTCTAAGATAGAAACATCAAATGTTCCTCCACCTAAATCATATACAGCGATTTTTTTATTTTGTTTTTTATCTAAACCGTAAGCCAGAGACGCAGCTGTTGGTTCATTAATAATTCTTAAAACTTCTAATCCGGCAATTTTTCCTGCATCTTTTGTTGCCTGTCTTTGAGCATCATTAAAGTATGCTGGTACTGTAATTACAGCTTTTGTTACAGCTTGACCCAAATATTTTTCTGCCGTTTCTTTCATTTTTTGTAAAATGAAAGCAGATATTTGAGAAGGTGAATATTTTTCACCTTTTGCTTCTATCCAGGCATCACCTTTTTCAGAATTAATTATTTTAAAAGGTGCAGCTTCTACATCTTTTTTTACTGTTGGGTCATTAAAATTTCTTCCAATTAATCTTTTTACCGCGAAGATAGTATTTTCTGGATTTGTAACAGCTTGTCTTTTTGCCGGTTGTCCAATTAATTTTTCGTTTTCATCTGTAAATGCTACAACTGATGGAGTAGTTCTTGCTCCTTCAGCGTTTTCTAAAACCTTAGCTTGTGTTCCTTCCATAATGGCAACACATGAATTCGTTGTTCCTAAGTCTATTCCAATAATTTTACTCATAATATTAATGTCTCTCTTTCGTCATATAGGGTTTAAATGTGAAACTACAAGTTGATCTCATAATTATTTATTTTCTAAATTTCCTTTATTTTCCTCGGTTTTTTCTTCTTTAATTGTAACTTTTTTTGACACTCCTACTAATGAAGGTCTAAGTAATCTGTCTTTTATAGTAAAACCTTTTTGGATCTCCTGAATTATTGTTCCAGGTTCTTTCGTATCGTCTTCAATTTCCATCATTGCTTGATGAAAGTTTGGATCTAGTTTTTTGTTAAGGCTATCAATAGGCTTAATGTTGTTTTTTTCAAATATTGAGATCAAATCTTTTTTAATAATATCTAAATGTTCTAGTGTCTTCTTTAATGCTTCAGTTTCTTTTAATTTATCGTCATTTTGAAGAACATGTTTTGATCGATCTAAGTTATCAATCAAATTTAATGCTTCTTTAGCAAAACTATAACCACCATATTCAAAAGCATCCTCTTTTTCTTTTTCAAACCTTCTTCTTTGATTTTCCATTTCAGCAAAAGTTCTTGCCAATTTGTCTTCAAGTTCAGCAATTTTTTCTTCTGAAGTTGGTTCTTTGACTTCTTCTTTAAGTTCTTGTTCTGTTTCTTTCTTATTTTCTTCGACTAAGTTTTCTTCAGATTTCTCATTTTCTTTTACCGTATCCTGGTTTTGATCCACAGAAGTACTATTTTGGTTTTCCTCTTTTTCCATAGCATCTTATATGGTAAGGATTTTAGTAATTTCTAGATGTCTAAACAAAAAATAAATAAATTACTCATTGGGACTAATAACAGAGGCAAACTAAGAGAAATCAAGAGTTTATTGCCAAAAAAGATCAAAATACACTCTACATCTGAATTTAAACTTAAAAGTCCATTTGAAAATGGCAAAACATTTAAAGAAAACTCATTAATTAAATCTAAATATTTTTCACAAAAAACAGGATTAATATGCTTAGCAGATGATTCAGGTTTAGAAATAGATTTTTTAAATAAAAATCCTGGAATTTATTCTGCAAGGTGGGGAGGAAGGCATGGAGACTTTGATAAAGCTATAAGAAGAGTTTATAAAGAGCTAAATAATAAAGACAAGAATTGGAAAAGTAAAAAAATCAAAGCAAGATTTATTTGCGCACTTTCTATTTCATACTTAAATAAAAAAATCGCTTGTGTCTTGGGAAAAGTGGAGGGTCATATTTCAGATAAGCCAAAAGGAAAGAATGGATTTGGTTATGACCCAATTTTTATTCCTTTAAAAAAAACAAAAACTTTTGGAGAAATGCAGCCATCTCAAAAATACAAGATGGATCATAGATACCAAGCTTTTAAAAAAATTAAAAAATTTCTATAAGTTTTTGATCCTCAATTTTATAAAAATTAAGTCTATGATTTATTTTATTATTTTTGACATCAAAAATTCCTATTTTTCCTTTGAATGAGTTTTTTCTTTTAAAAATTGTGTTTAGGTTTTTTGCTTTTGAGTTTAGTGATAAATAATATACCAAGCCAACAAGATCATAACTCAATAGAGACAAATGTGTAGGGTCTTCATTAAATGCGTTAAAGTATTTTATTTTGTAGTTATCAAAATTTTCTTTATTTATTGAAGGATAATATAAAGGCTGTATATCTGTTTCATTTAAAAGACTTTCGTCAAACCATTGATTTAAAGTTATAAAATATTTATTTTTTGGAAGTACGTCGGTATATAAAAGTGATGTAGATACACTTTTTAGACTTTCATCGAAATCAGAAATTACAACAGCATCAAAATTTAAACCACCCAACGTATATCTTTTTTCTAGTCTTTTTATTTTTTTCTCTTTATTTGGATCATTAGAATTTTTTACTCTTTTTATTTCATCTTCTAAATTTTGTTTTCTAATTCTATAGTTTGTAATTTCCTCTATTTGTTTTGTTAGTTTTGTAGGTTCTGTATTGTACTCATAATCTTTGTAAACTTTAATTTTTGAATTTTTTATCCCTCTTTTAACTTCAAATTCATAATCTTGGATTGGTGTTAAAAAAATAGTTCTTTGTATTTGATTAGTTTCTAAAAATTTTTTTATGGTATTGAATTGTGAAGTAGAATTAATTCCAGCAGAGATAACATTTTTTGGAAGGTCTAATGTTTTATTTGTTAATGATAAAAAAGTTAACTCCCTCATTTCATCTAAATAAGTTAAACTTTCATAGAAAACGGGGCCTATAACAATTTTTATACCTATTTCACTTAATTCAAATGCTGATTTTAAAGTTTGGTTAGCTTTAGTTGCTGTGTCTTTTGGATATATTTCTATTAGATTATTATCTATATCTTTTACAGCCAATCCAACTGCTTTAATGATCGACTCTCCGATCTCTTTATTTTCTCCTGTCATGGGTACTAATAATCCTATTTTGATTTTTTCTTGAGCATTAACAGTTGAAAAAAATAGAAAGTGGGAACTTATAAAAATAAAATAAATAATTTTAATTAATTTAATCATTTTGATGCTAATATAATATTTTTTAAGCTAAATTATGATCATAAAACCACAATTTAAATTAAAAGAATACGAAAATGGTCTTTATTTGGTTTCAACTCCTTTAGGTAATCTAAAAGATATCACTTTAAGAGCAATTGAGGTTTTACAGCAATCTCATTATATTTTGTGCGAGGATACTAGAGTTTCAAAAAATCTTTTAGATAAATATCAAATAAAATCAAAATTAATTTCAAATCATAAATTTAATGAAAAGAAAAATGTATTGAAAATTATTGAATATTTAAAATCTGGAAAAATAATTTCTTTGATATCTGATGCTGGTACACCAAGCATTTCTGATCCAGGTTCAATATTAGTTAATGAGTGTATTAATAATGATATAAGAATTTTCCCTATTCCTGGACCTTCGGCTGTTGCTGTAGCTGTTTCAATCAGTGGATTTTCGGACAAATTTTTGTTTTGTGGTTTTTTACCAGACAAAAAACAGGAATTGTCTAATGAATTAAAAAAACTTTCAGAATTTGAAAATACTTTAGTTTTTTTTATTTCTCCTAGGAAAATTAACAAAATCATACCTCAAATAAAAAAGAATTTTAGTGGAAGAAAGATAGTTTTTTGTAGAGAAATATCAAAAATTTACGAAGAATTTATTAGAAAAAATGTAGATGAATTAGAATTATTTGAAAAAGAACCAAAAGGTGAACTCACAGTTGTTATTTCTGAAAGAAAAATAAATAAAAATATCTCTAAAAAATTAACTGAATCAGATATGAATATAATAAAAAAAATGATTAATAAATTGTCTACTAGAGAAATTACAGATATTTTAACTCAAATTAGTCATGTATCTAAGAAAGAAATATATAATTATTGTTTAGAATTAAAAAATGAAAAATAAATTATTAATTTTTATTTTAATTGGTTTTATTTTAACTGGATGTGTTGGAGTTGGTTCTAAAGGTCTTTTCGGTACAGGTGTTTCTGTTGCTTTAGATCCTAGAACAGTAGGTACTCAAATAGATGATTCAATAATGCAAAAAACAATAAGTGCAAAAATTTTAACTAGGGATAAAAAACATATTATTTCGGTAAAAACAAAAGTTTTGGATGGTAGAATTTTTATAACTGGAAAAGTAGATGATCCAGAAGAAAAATTGATTATTACAAAATTAGCTTGGGAAACAAAAGGCGCTCGTTCAGTTAGGAACGATATAAAAATTAAAGAGGAATTTAAATTTAAACAATCTGCTAAAGACATATTAATTACATCTCAGCTTAGAACAGCTTTGATTTTAAATAAAAATATTAAATCTACTAATTATCAAATCGATACATATAAAAAAAAAATTTATCTTTATGGTATTGCAATTACACATGAGGAAAAAGATTTAGTAATTAGTGAAGCTAAAGAAATTCTTGATGTAGAGGATGTAATTGCAAGCATAATTCTTGTTGAAGACTTAAGAATTAAACGAGAATAATTACTTTTTATAATCTATCACCTGAGAAGAATAAGCAGCAATTGATGCCAAGTTAAGTATTTCTGAAGTTGATGATCTTAAAGGTGCAATTTCTATTGGAAGTCCAAGTCCGATTAATAATGGTCCAATAACTTTTGTATCTCCAATTGTTTTCATAAGTTTATATGAAATTGCTGCACTATGCTGTCCAGGCATTATTAAAATATTCGCTTTACCAACTATCTTTGCAAAAGGATAAAGTTCCTCATACTCTGGATTAAGAGCAACATCAGGCTGCATATCCCCATCAAATTCAAAATCAACTTTTTTTTCTTTCAATATTTCAACAGCATTTCTAATATGTTTTGTTCTACTTGTAAGAGGTTGCCCAAAAGTTGAGTGTGAAACAAAAGCAACTTTAGGATCAAATCCGAAAAGTCTAACCACTCTTGCTGTGGATATTGCAATTTCAGCCAATTGTTCAGATGTTGGATATTCATGAACGCTTGTATCGCCAACAAATATAGTTCTTCCTTTATGAACGATCATATTTAATCCAAACATTATTTCACCTTGTCTAACATCAACAACTTGCTTAATTTTTTCAAATGAAGCTCCAAAACGTCTGGTATTTCCTGTTACTGCACCGTCTGCGTCTCCGCATGCCACCATACTTGTTGCCCAAACAACTCTATCATTTCTAATCATTCGATCACAATCACGCTCTAATAATCCTTGCTCTCTTTGTAACTTTTCAAATAAGTGTTTTACATATCTTTTTCTTTTTTCATCATCTTTTGAATTAACAATTTCAATGTCAAATTTATCACTATATCCAATATTTTTTATTTGCTCTTTTATTTTACCTTCTTTTCCAACCAAAATTGGGATTCCTAATTTAGAATTTTTAAATGCTATTGCAGCTTTTAAAGTATTTTCATCTTCACCATCTGCAAAAACAATTCTTTTCTGATTTTTTTTGATAAATGAATTTATACCTTGCATGATGGTTACTGTCGGGTCTAGTCTTTGTTTTAGTTGCTCTTTATAAACTTCAAAATCTTCTATACTTTTTCTAGCCACCCCACTATCTATAGCTGCTTTTGCTACAGCCGCTGGTATTACACTAATTAATCTTGGATCAAATGTAGATGGGATAATATAATCTTTACCGTAATGAGGTCTTTCTCCACCCATAGCTGCAACTACCTCATCAGGAACATCTTCTCTTGCAAGTTTGGCTATCGCATTAGCTGCAGCAACTTTCATTTTTTCATTTATAGTTTTGGATCTAACGTCTAAAGCTCCTCTAAAGATATAAGGAAATCCAATTAAATTATTTACTTGATTGGGGTAATCTGATCTTCCTGTTGCAACAATTGCATCATTTCTAACCTCACTAATTTCCTCTGGAGTAATTTCTGGGTCAGGATTAGCACAAGCAAATATAATTGGATTTTTTGCCATTGATTTAACCATGTCTTTTTTTAGAACACCTTTTGCAGATAATCCTAAAAAAACATCTGCACCGTTAACAGCATCCTCTAAGGTTCTATGTTTAGTTTTAACTGCATATCTGGATTTCCATTGATCTATTCCCTCAGTTCTTCCTTCATAAATAACGCCCTTTCTGTCTAGCATTATTATATTTTCGGATTTTACTCCTGAGTTTTTAAATAATTCAGTACAGGCTTGTGCCGAAGCTCCAGCACCATTAACTACAACTTTAATTTTTTTTATTGATTTTCCACAAATATCTAAAGCATTAATTAATGCTGCGGTTGTTATAATTGCTGTTCCATGTTGATCATCATGAAAAACTGGAATATCCAAAATTTCTTTTAATTTCTGTTCTATTATAAAACAATCTGGGGCTGCTATATCTTCTAAATTTATTCCACCAAAGCTAGGTGCAAAATTTTTAATTGAATTAATGATTTCATCTGAGTCTTTACAATCAATCTCTAAATCAATCGAGTCAATATCTGCAAATCTTTTAAATAATACAGCCTTTCCTTCCATTACGGGCTTTGATGCAAGAGCACCTAAATTTCCCATCCCCAATATTGCTGAACCATTACTTATTACAGCAACAAGGTTTCCTTTACTTGTGTAATCATAAGCTGCTTCTGGGTTTTCGCTTATTTTTTTTACAGGAGCAGCAACTCCTGGAGAATATGCTAAAGCGAGATCACGCTTAGTTGTCATATTTTTGGAAGAAATAATCTCAATCTTGCCTGGTTTTTTGTCTTTATGAAAATCTAAAGCTTCTTTATCTGTGTAATGATCAATTTTTGTTTTTTTCATTTCTGATAACAATAAGTGTACAATTGGGGTAAAATTAAGACTAATATGATTTATGAACTTACTTAAGTCAACAGGCACATTTGGTTTTTATACTATCATTAGTAGATTACTGGGTTATTTAAGAGATATTTTAATAGCAATTTTTTTAGGAACAGGGATGTTGGCGGATACTTTTTTTGTAGCATTTAGAATCCCAAATACTTTCAGAAGATTATTTGCAGAGGGCACCTTTAATGCAGCATTTGTTCCAAGTTATTCATCAGAAATCACCAAGGGAAAAAAACAATCAAATAAATTTGCTAATGATATATTTAACCTTCTTTTTTTAGGATTGTTATTCTTAACAATAATTATTGAAATTTTTATGCCTGTGTTTGTTTCAATTATTGCCCCAGGATTTATTGGTGATTTTGAAAAAATGGAGGTAGCTATAAATTTAACAAGAATTACTTTTCCTTTTTTATTTTTTATTTGTCTAGCATCATTCTTTTCCGCAATTTTAAATTCTCATAATAAGTTTGCAGCTGCAGCTGCGGCTCCAATAATTTTAAATATTGTTTTAATTTTAGTATTAATTTTTTCTAAATCTTTTGGTGATCAATTAGTTTATTATTTATCTTATGGTGTTTCTGTAGCTGGTTTTTTACAATTAATATTTTTATATAAATACGTTTCAAAATATTACTCACCTAAATTTAGTTTTGAATTTAAAGTAAGTAACAAAGTTAAATTTTTTTTTAAAAAACTTTTACCAAGTATTTTCTCATCAGGTGTCACTCAAATTAATATTTTAATTGGAACAATAATCGCATCTTTTCAAGCAAGTGCAGTTTCTTATTTATATTATGCAGATAGAATTTACCAAATTAATCTAGCTATAGCTGGTATTGCGATTGGAGTTGTAATACTTCCACAGCTTTCAAAACATATTCAATCTAGAAAAAAAAATAAGATTTTGCTTATACAAAATAAAGCACTTGAATTAAGTTTATTTTTAAGTCTTCCAGCAACTATCGCTTTAATCATAGGATCAGAACAAATTATTTCAGCTTTATTTGGCTATGGGTCTTTTAATGAAAATTCGGTGAGCAACTCAAGCTTAGCTTTATATTATTTTGCGTTAGGTCTGCCTGCTTTTGCATTGATAAAAGTTTTTTCAAGTTTTTTCTTTGCAAACCATGATACCAAAACTCCATTTTACATTTCTTTGATCTCAGTATTGGTTAATATTTTTATCAGTTTGTATTATTTTAATGATATTGGGTTTATAATAATTCCAATAGCTACATCTATTTCATCTTGGTTTAATTCAATATTGTTATTTTTATTTTTAAAAAATCAACAACTATTTTATTTTAACCAAATATTTTTTATTAAATTTATTAAAATAATTTTTGCATCAATTATGATGGGTTTATTTTTTAACTTTATGTTAAATTTTTTCCAAAATGAATTAGCATTTAATCAATCAATTAAATCTTTTTATTTAGTTTTATCTGTTATATTAGGATTATTGTTTTATTTAATTTTGTGTTATTTCATCAAAGCTTTTCAAATGAATGATATTAAATTAAAGTATTAATTTTATGGGTAAAAAAATATTCTCTGGTGTTCAGCCTACAGGTAATCTCCATCTTGGAAATTATTTAGGTGCCATAAAAAACTTTGTAGACTTAAATAACGATAAAGATAATAAATGTATTTTTTGTGTAGTTGATCTACATGCCATTACAGTAAAGCAAGATCCTAAAGAATTAAAAAATAATATCCGGGAAACTGTTGCAACTTTTATAGCAAGCGGAATAGATCCAAAAAAAAGT
Source organism: uncultured Pelagibacteraceae bacterium (assembly GCA_902565325.1). The sequence continues at coordinate 638 of CACFEM010000018.1, read as the reverse complement.
ATAATTTTTAATCAATCTAGTGTGGCTGCTCATGCAGAAGGAGCATGGATATTAAGCTGTGTTGCTAGAATGGGTTGGCTAAATAGAATGACCCAATTTAAAGAGAAAGCTGGTAAAGATAAGGAGAAAGCTAGTATTGGATTATACTCTTATCCAGTTCTAATGGCGGCTGATATTCTTTTATACGATGCTACTCATGTTCCTGTGGGTGATGATCAAAAACAACATTTGGAATTATGTAGAGATATAGCTCAAAAATTTAATAATGATTTTGAAGTAGAAAATTTTCTTCAAGTTCCAGAACCTTTAATTCAAAATGAATTTTCAAGAATAATGAGTTTAAAAGATGGTTCAAAAAAAATGAGTAAATCAGAATTATCAGACTTAAGTAGAATAAATTTAACAGATGATAAAGATCAAATAATAAACAAAATTAAAAAAGCAAAAACTGATCCATTGCCTATGCCACAAAGCATAAAGGAACTTGATGAGAGACTGGAAGCAAAGAATCTTTTAGGAATTTATTCAAGCTTGACAAATTCTTTATTAGAAAATTCAGTAAAAAATTTTGCAGGTAAAAACTTTTCAGAATTTAAAGAAAAATTAGCAGAAGAACTTGTAAATAAAATTGAACCTAT
>CACFEM010000017.1 GCA_902565325.1 uncultured Pelagibacteraceae bacterium | reverse complement strand
CTTTTCTTTTTAATTTATTTTGCAATTCTTCACAAATTGGTTTTAGAGAGAGCTCTTTAACAATTTTACCTTTTGGTCTTCCAACATGAGATAAAATTATAATTTTAGCTTTTTCTTTAATCAAAAAATTTAATGTAGGAAGAATTTTATCTATTCTAGTTGTGTCTGTTATCTTGTCTCTTTCCAAAGGGACATTTAAATCTAGTCTTAATAATATTTTTTTATTGATTAGATTTTTTTCGTTTATAATACTTCTCATTAAGAGATTTTATGCAAAGTTTCAGCAATATCACACATTCTATTGGAAAAGCCCCATTCATTATCATACCAGGCTGATATTTTACCCATATTGTCTCCAACTACATTTGTTAAAGAAGTGTCTACTATTGCAGAAGCAGGATGATGATTAAAATCTATAGATACTAATTTTTCATGAGTAACTTCTAAGATATTTTTTAATTTATTTTTTGAAGCTTGTTCAAAGGCATCATTAATTTTTTTTATATTAATATCTTTTTTTGTACAAAAAACTAATTCAATAAGAGAAACATTAGGAGTAGGCACTCTCATCGCAACACCCTCTAATTTCCCTTTGAGGTTTGGTATTATTTCTCCTATTGCTTTCGAAGCTCCTGTCGAGGTGGGAACTATTGATTGACTCGCAGATCTTGCTCTCCTTGGATCTTTGTGAGAATTATCTAAAATTCTCTGATCGCTAGTAAATGCATGAATTGTGGTCATAAAACCTTTTTCAATTTCAAAATTTTCATCAAGAACGCTGGCTACTGGTGCTAGACAATTAGTAGTGCATGATGCTGCAGATATTATTTTATCTTCTTTATTAATTATATTTTCATTAACACCAAATACTATTGTTTTATCAGCATTTTTACATGGAGCAGAAACTATCACTTTTTTTGCACCATTTTCTACATGAGCAAGAAGTTTTTCTTTTGAATTAAATTTTCCAGTACATTCAAAAACATAATCGACATCATGTTTTTTCCAATTAATTTCTTCAATTTTTGTTTCTTGAGAAAATGTAATTTTATTTTTATTAATTATTAAATGATTTGGATCAAAATCTAAATCAGCGTCTAATTTTCCGTGTATGGAATCGTATTTGATTAATTTAGATGTAGTTTCTGAATTTGACCTATTATTTATATGATTAATTTTAAAATTTTTATTTTTAGTTTCGACAATTGATCTTACAACCATACGACCAATTCTTCCCATCCCGTTAATTCCAATTTTTATTGTCATTTATTTTTTTACTAATTTTTTAGTAATATTTTTAATGTTCGTGCTCTCGAGTCCAAAATATTTGTAAATATCTTTATAAGGTGCACTTTTACCAAATTCATCAATTCCAAAAGTAACTCCGTTATCACCCACATATTTTTTCCAACAATCACTTGATCCAGCTTCAATTGATATTTTTAATTTTGTTTCTTTTAAAATTTTATTTTTATATGATTTTGATTGTAATTCGAAAAGTTCCATACAAGGCATTGATATTACCTTGGAGTATATTTTATCTTTGGCTAATTTATGGCTAACCTCTATTGCTAGATTAACTTCAGATCCACTAGCTAATATTGTTATATTAATTTTTTTATTTGTTCTTAAAACTTCGTAAGCACCTAATGAGCATAAGTTTTTATTTGAGTATGTTTTTCTTACTGGATTTAAATTTTGTCTTGTTAAAGACAGTACACTAGGTGTTTTTGAGCTTTTTAAGGCATGCTCCCAACATTCGATAGTTTCAATTCTATCTGAAGGCCTAAATACATTTAAGTTGGGTATAGCACGTAATCCTGAAAGTTGTTCTATAGGTTGATGAGTAGGGCCATCTTCTCCGAGCCCAATAGAATCATGTGTCATTACATAAATGACTCTTTTTTTCATTAATGCTGATAATCTTATAGAAGGTTTACAATAATCAGAAAATATTAAAAAAGTACCTCCATAAGGAATTAGATTGCTGTGAAGTGCGATACCATTCATAACCCCACTCATTGCATGTTCTCTCACTCCGTAGTGAATGTAGTCTCCATTAAAATCTCCAGGTTTAATTATTTTATGGTTTTTAGTTTTTGTGTTATTTGATCCTGCTAAATCAGCAGAGCCACCAATTAAATTATTTTTTTGTTTTGTTAATGCGCTCAATGTCATTTCTGAACATTTTCTAGTAGCTAAACTTTTTGGTTCTTTTATTGCATTTTCTTTTTCTTTCTTAAGCAACGTTGTAAAGTTATTTTTTAAAGTTTGATTAAATTCTATTTTTTTTCTTTTTAATATTTTATTCCATTTTTTTTCTAAAATTTCACCTTTTTTGCCAATTTTTCTCCATTCTTTTAAAATTTTATTTGGAATATCAAAAGGTTTGTTTTTCCAATTTAAGGCTTTTCTTACTAGTTTGATTTCATCAGCTCCCAATGGGCTTCCATGGGATGATGCTTTTTCTGATTTATTCGGTGAACCGTATCCAATTTTTGTTTTACAAGAAATTACAGTAGGTTTTTTAGCTTTTTGAACTTTTTTTAATGCATTAAAAATTTCCTTTTCATTATGACCGTTGATAGAAATATAATCCCAACCATATCCTTCAAATCTTTTTTTAAAGTTATCTGAAACTGCGAGATTTGTTGGACCATCAATTGAAATTGAATTGTTATCAAATAGCATAACTAAATTTTTTAGTTTTAAATGCCCTGCCAAACTCATCGCTTCATGGCTTATTCCTTCCATTAAGCATCCATCTCCAGCTAAAACATAACTTTTGTGATTGATTAAATCTTTACCTAATTTATTTTTTAAAATTTCCTCAGCGATTGCAAAACCAACTGCATTAGATATACCTTGTCCAAGAGGTCCTGTTGTAGTTTCAATACCTGTTTTTGGATGATATTCAGGATGTCCAGCACAAATCGAATTTAGCTGCCTAAATTTTTTAATATTATTAATTGATATACTTTTATACCCCGTTAGGTAAAGTAGGGAATATAGTAGCATAGAACCATGACCAGCAGACAAAACAAATCTATCTCTATTTAACCAATCGGGATTCTTTGGATTAAATCTTAAAAAATTTTTAAATAGCACTGTTACAACTTCCGCCATACCCATAGGCATACCTGGGTGACCTGAATTTGCTTTTTGAACAGCATCAATAGATAAAAATCTGATGCAATTAGCTAAATCATTGTGTAGTTTACTCAAAATTATCCTGACTAGACTAAGAAGAATCTATTTAATAATATAAACATATATATATGAATTCTATAAACGAAAAAGAAAAAAAATTAAATATTGCATTAGAAGAATTAAAAAATTTAGATCTAACAAATCCTGAATTGCAAAAAAATATCGAAAATTTGAGCACAAGACAAAATCAATTAGAAATTGAAAAAAAACAAATTGAAGAAAAATATAAAACATTACTCGAAGAACATGAAAATCTTTCAAAAAAACTTGAGGATTTGAAAAATAAAGAAAAGTTGGAAGAAAGAAAACAAATTGAATTTTCTGAGAAAATTGATGAACTTAATCAAGAAACTGACACACTATTGGACGAGATAGATAAATGGCAAATGTAAGTATAAAATTTAATAATAAAGAGTTTTTGCTCGCTTGTGAAGATGGACAAGAGGAGCACCTGGAAGAATTGTTAATTCAGATTAACAAAAAATTTAATAATTTAAAAAATGATTTGGGAAATTTAGGTGAAAATAAACTTTTATTAATAACAGCTGTAAAAATAATGGATGAATATTACGAAACTAAGAAAAAAGTAGATCAAAAAAAAGAGGAATTAAATGATTTATCAAAAAAATTTAAAGAACTAAAATCTCTAATTTACGATTACAGGGACACAAAAGAGTCCGAAATTGAAAAACTAAATCTTGATCATGAAAATTTAAAACAAGAAATTGAAGATAATCAAAAAAAATACGAAAACTTAATTGATGAAGCCGCTGATCAAATATCAAATTTTGTGAAAAAAGCAAAATTAGAAAACGTATCAAAGTAGGTCTGTGAGTAAATCTAAGCTAAGAAGTAAAATTTTAAATCTTAGAAAAAAAAATTCACATAAAAAACTTAGTCTATATCCCCTCAAAATCTATCAATTTTTAAAAAAAAATAAAATTAATTTCAAAAATGTTGGAGGGTATTATCCGTGCAATAATGAGATTGATGGCTTAGATATGCTAAATTTTTTAAGAAACAAAAAAATAAATATTTCCTTGCCAATAATAAGAGAGAATAACCAAATGGATTTTTTTGAATGGAAAAATAAAGATCCTTTAAAAATAAATAAGTATGGAATTGCTGAGCCAATTTCATCAAACAAAATTTACCCAGATGTAATATTTGTTCCTTTAGTAGCTTTTGATAATGATTTGAATAGATTAGGCTATGGTGGAGGATTTTATGATCGTTATTTAGAAAAAATATCTAAAATGAAAAAAATTTTTAAAATTGGATTAGGATTTTCATACCAGGAAATAAAAAAAATACCTATAAAAAAACATGATAAGAAACTTGATTTAATAGTAACCGAGAAAAAAATTATACAATGAGAATTTTATTTTTAGGAGATGTTGTTGGAATTTCTGGATGCTCTAAATTAACAAGCAATTTATTAAATGAAATTAATAAAAAGAAAATCGATTTTGTAATTGTAAACGGTGAAAATGCTGCAGTTCAAGGCGTGGGGTTAACTAAAGAAATTTGTAAGGATTTTTTTAATTGTGGCGTTGATGTTATCACAACTGGCAATCATGTTTGGGATCAAAAAGAAATAATGGAATTTATTGATAAAGAAGAAAGATTATTAAGACCTAAAAATTTATTTGAACCTGCACCAGGAAAAGGTTTTCAGATTTATAACACAAAGAACAATATTAAAATTGGAGTTCTTAATTTGATGGGGAATGTTTTTATGAAAAAATGTGAAGATGTTTTTGAAGCTTCTCAAAAATTTTTAAAAGAAAATGAAATGAAAAAGGATTTTGATTTACTTGTAGTTGATTTCCATGGTGAAATTACTAGCGAGAAAAATGCTATAGGACATCTATTTGATGGAAAGGCAACTCTCGTGGTTGGAACACATACTCATATTCCAACAAATGATGCTAGAATACTTAATAATGGCACCGGATATCAAACCGATGCAGGTATGTGTGGGGATTATGATTCAGTGATTGGAATGAATAAAGAAAATTCTTTAAATAGATTTTTAAAAAAGAATTCAGTGAAACATTTTCCTGCAACTGGAGATGCTACTTTATGTGGTGTTATAGTAGATTGTGATATAAAAACAGGTTTAGCGATAGACATCAAAAGCTATGTATACGGAGATCAACTAAAAAATATTTAAAGATCATGGCAGGACATTCACATTGGGCGGGAATAAAACATAAAAAAGGGAAGGCCGATAAGCAAAGATCAAAGATATTTTCAAAATTATCTAAAGAGATCACTGTTGCGGCAAAACTTGGCGACAAAGATCCAGCTATGAATCCTAGACTAAGATCAGCAGTACAGGCAGCTAGATCTGCAAATATGCCCAAAGATAATATTGAAAGAGCAATCGATAAGTCTTCTGCGGCTACAGGAGTAAATTTTGAAAATTTAAGATACGAGGGGTTTGGACCAGAAAAGATTGCTGTTATAGTTGAAACTTTAACAGACAATAAAAATAGGACTGCATCAAATATAAGAACTATTTTTCAAAAAAGTGGTGGTAGCTTAGGAACTCAAGGTTCAGCATCTCATAATTTTCAACAATTGGGTATAATCAAAATTGATAAAAAAGAGATATCTGATGAAAAAATTTTAGATTTAGCGATTGAGTCAGGAGCTGATGAATGTTTGTCATATGAGGATTACCATGAGATTCAGTGTCAAGTGAGCGAAATATATGATGTAAAAAAAAATCTTGAGAAAATTATTGTGAATTTTATTTCTACAGAAATTGAATGGGTCCCGTTAAATAGTGTTGAAGTAAACAAAGACAATAAAGATAGTGTTTTAGATTTTTTAGAAACTCTTGAAGAAGATGACGATGTTCAGAACGTATATTCAAACGTTAATTTAGGTGGTATTTAATGATGATTATTGGAATTGATCCAGGGATCTCAGGTTCAATCTGTTTTTTCCAGGACGGTATAATTAAAGACGTAATTGAAATGCCAACTATGACTGATGGCAAGAAGAATAAGCGACAAGTAAATGGCGCTCAAATATTTAATGAAATTAGTGAAAGGATAAATAAATTTGATAAAAAAAATATAAAGGTTGTAATTGAACAAGTCTCTGCAATGCCTGGTCAAGGCGTTACTAGTATGTTTAATTTTGGTCAATCTTTTGGTATTTTAAAGGGTATATGCAGCGCAATGCATTTACCTGTTTATTATGTTAGGCCTGCTAAGTGGAAAAAATATTTTAACCTTATTAATTCAGAAAAAGATGCGAGCAGAACAAGAGCTATTGAAATTTTTCCATATTTTTCATCACAATTGTCAAAAAAGAAAGATAATAACAAGGCAGATGCTATTCTAATAGCTAGTTTTTTCTACGAAACTTATCAAAAAGAAGAATAATCAATTTAAATTAATAGACAAAATCATGACACATTTACGTGTGATGAGTAAGCATGGAAGCAGACATAGCAGCAAAAGCAGTAGAACTAGGAACTAATACTGATTTTTCATTATTCAGTTTATTTTTTAGAGCAGACATAATTGTTAAGTCTGTAATGATTATATTAATATTGTGTTCAATATATTCCTGGGCTGTAATTATTGAAAAGTTTCGTTTATTTAAAAAAATAACTAAATCTTCAGAAGAATTTGAAGAAAAATTCTGGAATTCAAAATCTGCTGAAACTTTTTATAATAGTTTACCTAGTAAACTTGAGGATCCTATGTCACTTGTGTTTCAAGATGCAATGGAGGGATTGCTCAAAAAAAAAACAAGAACAAACATTAGTGAGAGAATGAGCGCATCCCTAGAGGCTGGAATTGAAAAACAAATGACAAAAATTGAAAAAGGTTTTACATTTTTAGCAACTGTAGGTTCAACTGCTCCTTTTATTGGATTGTTTGGAACAGTTTGGGGAATAATGAATTCTTTTCAATCTATAGCTATATCAAGAAATACAAGTCTTGCGATCGTTGCACCAGGAATCGCAGAAGCTCTATTTGCAACTGCGCTTGGTCTATTAGCTGCAATACCAGCAGTAGTGGCTTACAACAAATTTAATAATGATGCCAAGAAATATTCAGAAAAATTAGAAAATTTTTCAAAAAGATTTTTAACAATTATATAAATGGCATTTAAATTAAATCGCTCTTCTAAAGAACCCATGAGTGAAATAAATGTTACTCCCTTTGTAGATGTAATGCTTGTTTTGCTAATTATTTTTATGGTTACTGCACCATTGTTAACAGTTGGTGTTCAAGTTGATTTACCAGAAAGTTCAGCAGATTCTTTACCTGAAGAAACAGAGCCTCTAACCCTATCTATTAATGCAAAAGGTGAAATTTTTATTCAAGAGGCAAAAGTTGAGTACGACAATATAATCGCAAAGGTTTTAGCAGTTTCAAAAAATAGAACTGATACCAGAATTTATGTCAGAGGCGATAAAACCATAAATTATGGAAGAGTTTTAGAAATAATGGGTTTACTATCAGGATCTGGTTTTACTAAAGTAGCATTGATTTCAGAACCGTACAAACAAAGGTAAATAAAGTGAATAGAAGTTTAATAATTTCTTCTGTTTTACATGGTGTATTAATTTTTGTTACAGCAATGAGTTTACCCTTTTTAGCAAAGAAACCTCTTGATATTCCACCAATTGTATCTGTTGAGTTAATTCAGATAGCAGAAAAAACCAATATTCCATTTGCACCTAAAGCTAAAAAAATAATTGAAAAGGTAAAAGAAAAAGAAAAAAAACTTGTTTCAGAACAAGCTCCACCGAAAAAAGTAGAAAAAACGAAAACAAAGACTGTTTTATCTCCTGATCAAAATAATAAAAAAATAGATAACGAAACACCAGAAACCATTCCACTTCCTGATAAAACTTTAAAAAAGGTCGAAACAAAAGAGGAAAAAAAACAAAATCCTGAAAAAGTAGATGAAGAAGTTAAGCAGGTATCAGAATTTGAAAAGAAAGACTTGTTTGATCCAAATAATATTGCTGCTTTAATTGATAAATCTAAAGAAGAGAGTGCAGAAGTTTTAAAAACTAATGATGACATTACTCAAGACCAAGAAAGAAATGTTGAAAATGCAGGTCTTACATTAAGTGAAGAAGATGCTCTTAAGGCACAAATTTTTGGATGTTGGAGTATTCCATTAGGACTGCCTTATAATGAAAATTTATTGGTAAGAATAAAATTGAAATTAAAGCCTGATGGAACAGTTTCAAAAACAGAAATTTTAGATCATGCAAGGATGAATAAACCAGGGCAAGGATTTTATAAGGTTTTAGCAGAAAGCGCTCTGAGAGCAGTAAAGTTATGCCAACCATTAAGAGTGCCAACGACTGGATATGAAAGATGGAAAGAATTACAATTAAATTTTGATGCAAGAGAGATGTTAGAAGGGTAGTATGTTTAAATGACAAAAAAAATTTTAATATTATTATTTATATTAATACCTATCAAAGCAAATGCTTTAATTGAAGTTGATATAACTAGGGGAAATTTAAATCCACTTCCATTAGCAGTTTCTCCCCTATCAATTGATGAAGAATCTAGAAAAGGTTTTGAAAAAATACTTAAAAAAGAAAATATTGGCTTCGAGATATCAAATATCGTTGAGAATAATTTGAGAACCTCGGGATTATTTAATCCTCTAGACAAAAAGGCTTTTTTACAAGCTCCTGATATTGCAAATTTAAAACCAAGATTTGAAGATTGGAATTTAATTAAAGCTCAAGCACTTATTACTGGCAAAGTAAATTATGTTGACGATAAATTACGAGTTGAGTTTCGATTATGGGACGTTTTAGCTGCTAAAGAAATGATGGCTTTAGCTTTTACCACAGTTCCTAACAATTGGAGAAGAGTAGGGCATATTATTTCTGATAAGGTTTACGAAAGGCTGACTGGAGAAAAAGGTTATTTTGATACAAGAATAATTTATGTTTCAGAAGAAGGACCAAAAACACAAAGAATAAAAAAATTAGCAATCATGGATCAAGACGGTGCTAACAATAAATTTTTGACATTAGGGAATGAGTTAGTTTTAACACCAAGATTTAATCCAGCAAGTCAAATGGTAACCTATTTGTCTTATTTTAAAAATATGCCAAGGGTTTATTTATTAGATATAGAAACTGGTACTCAAGAGGTAGTTGGAGATTTTCCTGGAATGACGTTTGCACCACGTTTTTCGCCTGATGGTAAAAAAATAATTATGAGTTTTGCTAAAGATGGAAAGTCAGATATTTACACTATGGATTTAGAAAATAGAATTGTAGAAAAAATTACCAATCATCCATCAATTGACACTTCTCCATCTTATTCTCCTGATGGAAAATATATTACATTTAATTCTGATAGAAGCGGTTATCAGCAAATTTATGTAATGAAGAATGATGGAAGTGATGTAAAAAGAATTTCTTTTGGTAACGGTTTATATGGAACACCTGTATGGTCTCCAAGAGGAGATTTAATTGCATTTACAAAATTACATAAAGGTAAATTTTATATAGGCGTAATGAGAACCGACGGTAGTGGTGAAAGGTTGTTAACTGAAAATTATTATCAAGAAGCACCTTCTTGGTCTCCAAATGGAAGGGTATTAATATTTTATAGAGAGACAAAAACTAACTCCAAAGGAGAAGGTTTTTCTGCAAAATTATGGTCTATAGATTTGACGGGTTATAATGAACGGCAAATAAAGACACCAACAGATGCTTCAGACCCATCATGGTCATCTTTATTAAGTAATTAAAGATTAATTTTTGTAAATTTCTTGATTTTTATACTTGAAACCTCTATTTAGTTGTGAAAAAGTTAAGAAATTGAAATTAGCAGCAAGGAGCAATTTAATGAGATTAAACAAAATTTTAAAAAACACACTTTTAGTATTAACAGCTTGCCTAGTGCTATCTGCATGTGCAACTAAAAAAGAAGTGGCAACAGACATTCAAGGTCAAATGCAAGGTGATGTTTATACAGGAACAGACACAGTTGAATATTTAGCTGATGGTGTTCCAGACAGAGTTTTCTTTGCAACAAATGAATCGATATTAACAACTGCATCAAGAGAAACTTTAAGAGCCCAAGCAGCTTGGTTAAGAAAGAATCCAAACATAAACGTAGTTCTTGAAGGTCATGCTGACGAAAGAGGAACAAGAGAATATAACTTGGCTCTTGGTGAAAGAAGAGCAAATGCAGCTAAAGACTATTTAATGACTTACGGAATATCTTCTGACAGAATTACAGTATTAAGTTATGGTAAGGAGAGACCAGTTGACTCTGGTTCAAACCCATTAGCTTGGTCAAAAAACAGAAGATCAGTTACTGTTAAAGCAAATTAATTATTTAAAATTTAAGACCCTAAAACCTTTATTGGATTTAGGGTCTTTTTTTTGCCATTTTTATAATCATATATCTAATTTAAATGATGCTCATATTTAAATTAGTAATTTTAAAATTATTTTTAATTTTAAATTTGGTTTTTATTAATATTTCTTTTGCAGATAACCATAATATTTATGAAACATTAGAAATAATAAAAAATGATCTTAAAACTCTTGAAAGAGCAGTTTATTCTGGATCTATAGAAGTGAAAGCAAGTACTAATGATAGTTCGGTTTCAAACTTGGACCAAAACTCAGAAGATGTTTTAACTAGACATTTATTAAAATTGTCAGAAGTTGAGGATCAGTTTAGAGAACTCACTAATAAATTTGAAGAAATAAATTTTAAGTTAGATAAATTATCTACCCGTGTTTCAAAAATTCAAGCAGATAACCAAATAAGATTTCAAGACATAGAGTCAAACATTAGCTCTGGAGATATAAGTAGCGAAGATAATCAATTAAGTTCAAAACCAAAGACTGATGAACAAAAAGTTTTACCTGGTAGTTCACAGCCCCAAGATTTAGGAACAATTTCATATAAAGATACAGAGACAAATGAAACTTCACAACAAATTCAATCTGTAGATACTACAGCTTCAATTGTAACAGAAACTTTTCAGTCTGAAGAAAAAATACTTCCTCAAGATTTAAATCCAGTGGAGCAATATGAATTTGCAACAAGTTTTTTAAAAGTTGGAGACTACAGTACAGCGGAAAGAGCTTTTAGAGAATTCGTTCTATCTAACGCTGATCATGAGTTAGCGGGTAGTGCTCAATACTGGTATGCAGAAACATTCAGAATTAGACAATTATATACTGATGCAGCTTCTGCTTATTTAGAGGGTTACCAAAAATATCCTAAAGGAAAAAAAGCTCCAATTAATCTATTAAAACTTGGAGTATCAATGGTTCAAATTGGTGAAAAAGACCAAGGATGTAAAATGATAAATGGTGTAGAATTACAATATCCTAATGCAAATCAGTCTGTAATACAAAAAGCAAAATATGAGTCCAAAAAATTTGAATGTATCAAACAAGACTCATAAGTTTTTATTAAATCAATTAAAAGATAAACAAACTTCTAAAATTTATAAGAAATTTGAAAAAAATTTTAGATTAAACGAGGATTTTATAGTTGCGGTTTCTGGTGGACCAGACAGTCTAGCTTTATGTTTTTTATCAAAAATTTATTCGATTAAAAAACATCTAAAAGTAAAATATTTTCACGTTGATCATAAACTTAGAAATAATTCAACAAAAGAGGCAAAATTCGTAAAATTACTTTTAAAAAAATTGTCTACCAATCTTGAGATTTTAACCTGGGTTGGAAAAAAACCAAAAAGCAACATCCAATCTATTGCAAGAGATAAAAGATATGCACTGATGATAAAAAAGGCAAAAAAATTAAAAATAAATAATATTTTATTAGGTCATCATAAGGATGATTTAATAGAGAATTTTTTTATTAGAATTTTAAGAGGTAGTGGTTTAAATGGTATGGTGTCATTTGATCAAAGAACCGACCTACAAAATATTAATTTGATAAGACCTTTGTTAAATTTTTCTAAAAAAAATTTAGAACATATTACCAAACAAGTTTTTAAAAATTATGTTGAAGATCCGTCGAATAAAAATGATGAATTTAAAAGAGTAAAAATTAGAAATTTTATAAAAAATTTGGAATTAGAGGGATTGGATAATGATAAATTTAATCTAACGATTAAAAATTTAAAATTTGCTAACCAGTCAATTAAATACTTTGTAGAAAAAAATTTAAAAGACAATTCAACAATTTTAAATATTAATAAGTTTATTATTTTGAATAAAAATTTTTTTCTTCAACCAGAAGAAGTAGTTTTTAGGTCTCTAACAGAAGTGTTAAAAACTGTTGGTAAAAAATACTACCCAGTTCGAGGAAAAAAAATTGATAACTTAATTTATCGAATTAAAACTGATAACTCATTCATGACCACTTTAGGAAACTGTGTAATAAAGAAGGTAAATAACTCAGTTATAGTATCAAAAGAGCGTTAAAGTTGATGAAATAACTGATATTTTGTCACTTGTTAATTTAATAATAATTCTTATTTTAAACTTATGAATTTAAAAAATCTAGCAATGTGGGGAATTATAGTTTTTTTAACTATAGGTCTTTATAACATGTTTAAAAATCCTCAGTCTAATATCAGAGGTGGAAATCAAATAATATTTTCAGATTTTTTAAATTCAGTTGAAAATGGTGAGGTTCTAAAAGTTGAGATCCAAGGAAATAACATTAAAGGTGTTTATTCAAATGGAAATTCTTTTTCAACCTATGCTCCTAATGATCCAAATCTAATAGAAAAATTATCAGAGAAAGGTGTAAGTATTTCAGCAGCACCTCTAGAGGAAAAAATGCCTTCATTGTTTGGTGTGCTCTTATCATGGTTTCCTATGTTACTGCTTATTGCAGTATGGATTTTCTTTATGAGACAAATGCAAGGTGGAAAAGGTGGAGCGATGGGTTTTGGGAAATCAAAAGCAAAAATGATGAACGAACTCAAAGGTAAAGTTACGTTCAACGATGTTGCTGGTGTAGAGGAAGCTAAAGAGGAAGTAGAAGAAATAGTAGAATTTTTAAAAGATCCAAAAAAATTTAGTAGGTTAGGTGGAAAAATTCCAAGAGGTGCTTTGCTTGTAGGTCCTCCAGGAACTGGTAAGACCTTATTGGCTAGAGCAATTGCAGGTGAAGCGGGTGTTCCGTTCTTCACAATTTCAGGTTCTGATTTTGTAGAGATGTTCGTTGGAGTAGGGGCATCTAGAGTTAGAGATATGTTTGAACAAGGTAAAAAAAATTCACCATGTATAATTTTTATTGATGAAATTGATGCTGTTGGAAGAAGTAGAGGAGCTGGTTTAGGTGGTGGAAATGATGAAAGAGAACAAACATTAAATCAGTTATTAGTTGAAATGGATGGTTTTGACACTAACGAAGGCGTTATCATTATTGCTGCAACAAATAGACCAGATGTGCTTGATCCAGCTTTGTTGCGACCAGGAAGATTTGATAGACAGGTAGTGGTTTCAAACCCAGATATTATTGGAAGAGAAAAAATTTTAAAAGTTCATGTGAAAAAAATAAAAATGGCACCAGATGTTAATTTAAGAACAATAGCAAGAGGTACACCAGGTTTTTCGGGAGCTGATCTTGCAAATCTGGTTAATGAAGCAGCTTTGTTAGCAGCAAGAAAAAATAAAAGAATTGTAACATTATTAGAATTTGAAGAGGCCAAAGATAAAGTAATGATGGGTGCTGAAAGACGTTCAATGGTTATGACAGAAGACGAGAAAAAACTTACAGCATATCATGAAGGAGGTCATGCTTTAGTATCGTTCAATATGCCAAGCTACGACCCAATACATAAAGCAACTATTATACCAAGAGGAAGAGCTCTTGGAATGGTAATGAATTTACCAGAGAGAGACAAACATGGTTACTCAATAAAATATTTAAAAGCAAGATTGGCTGTTTGTTTTGGAGGTAGAGTTGCTGAGGAATTAATTTTTGGAAAAGATAACATATCTACAGGTGCAGGTGGTGGAAGTGGTTCAGATATTAATCAAGCTACACAACTTGCAAGAGCGATGGTGACAAAATATGGTATGAGTGAGGAAATGGGCCCTGTAGAATACGGAGAAAATCAAGAAGAAGTATTTTTAGGAAGATCGGTTACTCAAACTCAATCTGTTTCAGAGGAAGTTGCTCAAAAAATAGATAAAGAAATAAGAAAACTTGTTGATGAAGGATATAACCAAGCTAAGAAAATTTTGACAGAAAAAATAGATGATCTACATAAAATTGCTAAAGCTCTAATAACATATGAAACACTAACCGGTGAAGAAATAGAGAATATAATTAATAAAAATTTATATCCTAAAGATAAAGTTTTAGATAATCCAGAAACAAAAGATGATCAAGACTCAGCTTTGGGTGCTATGGGTTTGAAACCTAAAATTGTTCATTAATAAATAATGCAAAGATATTACACAAGAGCGTGTAATTTCTATTTTGGTAATCAATCTAAAATTTTAGTAAATAAAAAAAAATCTATTCCGTTACATCAGATTAAAGAAATATCTTTTGACCATCTTGAGATTATTACAAG
>CACFEM010000016.1 GCA_902565325.1 uncultured Pelagibacteraceae bacterium | reverse complement strand
TAGAACAACATTTAAAAAAATGAAAATTAATAATCTACCTGTTTATCCTAATTGTCAAAAAGATATCAGAGAAAAATTTTATAAAAATAAGATTAATTTAAGATGTTTAAAAAATATTGGAGGCAGAGATTTATTTTATTTAGTGGGAAATAGTTATGTTGCTCAGCATGTACCGATGTTTAATCAAGAAAAAGATTTTGATTTATATTATGAGCATAATGTCGATAATTTAAATAATGATATAATTAAGCTTAATATTTTGTCTAAAAAATATAGAAAAGTTTATTTGGTTAAATCAATTAATAATGACGAAGAGTTAAAACAATTTCTAGAAATCATCAAAAATAATTATAACAAAAAAATAAATTTTTTAGTCATTGGTCCAATACCAAATTTTAGAAATAAATATTTAAATCCTTTGACTTGTTTGATACAAAAACTTGAATGCAAAATAAATAAAACTATGGATTATAATGGTAGGAATTTAAAAAACATAATAGATCAAATGACTGTTTTAGCTCAAACTAAAAGAAATATTTATTTTTTTGACTCTTATAATGCCTTGTGCCCACTAATATATTGTAAAGTTTATGACTCTAAAAAAGATTTATTAATGCTTAGAGATAATAAACACTTAAGTTATGAAGCATCACTTTCCATCTCTAGAAAGTTTAGAAATTTTATAAAAGAGGAACTGTAATGAAAATAGGTATATTTTTTGAAAGCTCTCCAAGGGAAGGTGGTGCCTTCCATACTAATTTAAATATTGTAAACATTTTTAATGAATATAACAATGATGATTTAGATATTACCTACATTGTTAGATCAAAAGAAATAGAGAAAATATTAATCTCAAAAGGATGTAAGTGTTTATTCTTCGAACAAGATATTTTTTTTAGAACTCAAATTTTTTTGAGATTAAGTAAATTTTTTTCATCGCTAATAAAAAAATTAGGCATTTCAAATAAGTTTGAAAAAATATTAAAAGTAAATAAATTTGAACTGATTTATTTTAATAGCCCAACATTATATTCAACATACTTAAATGAAATTCCTTTTGTAATGAATATTTATGAAATGCAGCATAAAACTGATAATTACTTCCCAGAGTACAGAGTTAAAGGTCATTCATTGGATACTAGGGATTTAATTATAAATAATGCTATTTCTAAAGCTTTCAAAATTATTGTAGCAACAAATAAAGATAAAAGATTATTGAAAGAATTATATAACTCAGTCGACAAAAATGTAGAAATACAACCATATGTTCCTCAACTACCAAATCTCTACGAAAATGATTTTAAAAATGTCAATTTTAAAGAAATTTTCTCTAAATATAAAATAAATAAAAAAAATATTTTTTTTTATCCAGCGCAATTTTGGTCACACAAAAATCATAAATATATCATCGACGCGGCATTAGAGTTAGTGAAAAATAATATAAAGGATTTTTTATTTATTTTTACTGGACACGATAAAGGTAATAAAAATTATATTATTAAATTAATTAAAGAAAATAAATTAGAGGATAATTTTTTAATGCTAGATTATGTAGATAATAAAGAATTAATTTCTTTGTATATAAATTCAGATGCATTAATAATGCCAACTTTTGTTGGTCATTCAACTCTACCACTTTATGAGGCATTTTATTTCAATTTGCCAGTTTTTTTTACTAAGGGGCTTTTAGATGATGAACTTAAAAAACATGTTTATGAAATAGATATCTTTAATCCTCAAAATTTTTTAAATTCTTTTAATGAATTTAGTAGAGAAAAAAATATTAATAAAGATAAAATAAAAAGTGGTAAAAACTTTTATGAAAAAAATTGTAACAAAATCAATTTATTCCAAAATTTATCAAAAATTTTTAAAGAGTATGAATATTTAAAGAGTAGGTGGAGTTAGTAAAATGCATAAGATGATTCCATGGGCTAGTCCAAAATTATTTGACCTAGAGAAAAAGCTAGTTTTGCAAGCCTTAAAAAGTAACTGGATTTCAGGGGGGTATTATATTGGGAAATTGGAAAATAGTTTAAAAAAATATTTGAAAACAAAACATGCATCGCTTGTTTCTAATGGAACAAGTGCCTTGCATCTGGCTTTTCTCGCATGTGACCTAAAAAGAAATGATGAAATTCTTATTCCTGCTTTTGGATATTTGGCAGCAGCAAATATTGCTGCGCTTATGGGCCTTCGAATTAAGTTTGTAGACGTTAATAAAGATACTTTTTGTATGGATTTAGAAAATTTAAAAAAGAAAATAACTAAGAATACTAAAGCGGTTGTCACGATAAATACATATGGAAATATGTATGAATTGAGAAAAATTTCAAATTTTTTAAAAAAAAAAAAAATTATTTTTATCGAAGATTCTGCTGAATCATTCGGTTCAAAATTAAATAATAAACACTCAGGTACCTTTGGAGATATAGGAACTTTTAGTTTTCATGCAACAAAAAATCTTACAACTGGTGAAGGTGGTCTTGTGATCACTAATAATAAAAAATTTGCAAAAAAAATTGAATTATATAGAAGTCATGGAGTTTTAAATAAAAGATATTTTCATTTAGTGCATGGTCATAATTTTAGACTTACGAATTTTCAGGCTGCCTTAGGTTTTGCACAATTATTGAAAATCAATTACATTATAAAAATAAGAAAAAAAATTTATAAAAAATATTTATCTGAAATTAAAAAAATTAATAAAAAAATAGTAATTCAAAAAATAGGTAATAACTGCAATTTTGTTCCATGGACATTTGCTTTAGTTGTAGATAAAAAATTTAAAGTTAATCGTGATAAATTAATTAATAAACTTATTTTAAAAAAGATTGAGACCCGGAATGGATTTTACAGTCCTAATCAACTTAAGATTTTTAAAAATTCAAAAGATTTAATTTCAAGTGACAACTTATCTAAACAGGTAATATGTTTGCCTATACATTTAAATATGAATAATTCGGATGTAATTAAAATTGTAAGCAAACTCAAGATATACTTAAATTAGATGAAAAAAATTCTAAAGTGGTTTAATTACTCAAATCGTACAAAATTTCAATCTATAGTTTATCATTTATACAAAAAAATATTTATTTATTTAAAAAAAAATAATCAAAAAATATTAGACTCTATTCATTTTGACTATTTGAATACTAATACTTTCAGATTATCGGAAAGTGAATTTGGAAAATTTATAATATTTGCAAAAGATGGTGGTATTTCAAGACAGGTATATATTAATAAAACTTATAATTTTGAAACTTTAAATAAAGCAATACAAATTTTAGGAAAGGTTGACATAATTTTTGATATTGGTGCAAATATTGGAACAACCTGTATTACAGCAATTAAAAAAAAATTTTCTAAAACTGCTATTGCTATAGAAGTTGATAATGAAAACTTTGAGCTTTTAAGACAAAATATTATTTTAAATAAAATGGAAGACAAAATTAAATCTTTTAACGCTGCAATTGGTTATAAACAAAAAAAAATAGATCTAATAAAGAACAAAAATAATTTTGGCGCCAATTACACAAAGAATTCAAATGATTTTAAAAAGAAAAACAAGGTTAAAGTTATTCATTTAAATAAATTTGATAAATTTACAAAAAAAAAGTCACTTGTATGGATAGATGTTCAGGGAAATGAAGCAAATGCTCTTTTAGGGTCAACTAAATTAATAAAAAAAAAAATTCCATTTGTTATAGAATTCTGGCCCTATGGCATTAACAGAGCTGGAAATAAAGAAAAATTAATAAAACAATTACTTAAATTTAAATTTTTTATTGATCTTAAAATTAAAAAAAAAAACAAGATAGATTGTAATATAAAAAACCTAAACGAATTATTTAAAAAATATCGTTCAAAAAAAGCTACAGAATTGTTGCTAATGAATACTTAATTTGGGAAGTGGAAAAATAAATTTCGAATATTTTCTTTGTAATTTTTCTCTCATTAAAATTTCTTTTTTGAAATGCCAAGGTAAAACAAGATAATAATTAGGTCTTTTTGATCGAGAATAATTTTCTGACACAATTTTAATTTTTGTATTAGGTGTGTAAAATCCATTTTTTTTGGGATTTCTATCTGCTATACAATCTATGTGCTCTTTGTTTATACCAAAATATTGAAGTAAAACATTACCTTTTGTCGAAGCACCATAGCCATGAATACTTAATTTTTTATTTTTAATTGTTTTAATCTTTTTAATTAATTTTTTTTTTATAAAATTAATTTTCAAATAAAATTTTTTATATGTTTGTACTTTACCTAAACCATATTTTTTTTCTTGTTTGATTAATTTTTGAATTTTTTTACGATTAACTTTTAACTTATTGTTATAAGTTTTTTTAATATAATATTGGGTGCTACCTCCATTAATGTCATTTGAAATAAAATCAAAAACTTCTAATTGATGTTTTGACAATAAATTTATAATTACTTCATGAGAATAATACTCTAAATGCTCATGACAAATAGTATCAAACATATTTAATTTTATGATAGATAACAAGTCTGCTTGCTCAAGTATGAATATACCTTTGTCATCTAGTAGTTTACTTACATCACTTAAAAATTTATTAGGTTTTTCAATATCATAAAAGACTGATAAAGCAGAAATAATTTTGAATTTTTTTTTTGTTTTTTTTAAAATTTTTTCTCTTGAAAAAAAACTAGAAATAGTAAGATCAATATTTTTATAATATTTTTTAAATTTTTTAATTGTTGGATCAATCCCAAATTTCACTACATTTTTTGGATAAAAATTCAATAGTGTGCCATCATTACTAGCGATATCTAGAACTTGGTCACCTTTTTTTAATTTGGCAATTTTATTAGCATTCGAAACTACTTTTCTGACATGATCTGTCATTGTTTTATTTATTCCGGTTCTGTATCCATAGTCAGAACCATAAAGATAACTAAGATCAAAATTTTTATTTAATTGCACTAGTTTGCAATTACTACAAATTACGAGACCTAATTCAGCTTTTGGAATATTTATTTTTTTATTTTTTGCAAATTTACCAGTAAAACTTAATTTTCCTAAATTGAATAGATTTTTTAAATTTTTACTATTACAAGATCTACATTTTTTTATAAACATACAAAAAGATTAATTATAGAAAAAAACAGAAATGAAAAGAATAAAAAAAATTATTAAAAAATTATTGCTAGTTGATGAAGGACCAAAACCACTATTTTCTAGAGATATACCTAAACCTATCTCAATAAGTGAAAATAATGAGTTTGAGGTGAACAATTATGGAGAATTAAACCCAGATAAAATTTTTTATGTAATTAGAAGAACATCTCATGCAGGAATATTTTCTTACATGTCTTTTGTTCTCAATCATCTTAGAATTGCAAAAGAAAAAGGATTTGTTCCTGTTGTAGATATGGAAAATTTTACTAACCCTTATAATGAAAAACAAAAGTTATTAAATACAAATAATTCTTGGGAATACTATTTTGAACAAACCTCTAATTACAAACTTAATGAAGTCTACAAAAGTAAAAATGTAATTTTTTCAAGGAACGATTTTCATCACAAAATGGAATACCGTATTCATTTAGAACCAAAGTTTAGTACTTTCATCAATAAAGAAATAAAATTACAAAATAGATATAATGAATATTTAGATTCATATTTTCAAAAAAATCAACTTCATGACAAAAAAATCTTAGGTATTCATTTTAGAGGGACAAGTTATAAAACTAGTAGAGGTCATATTTTTCCAGCTACTATAGAGCAAATGAAAAAATATACAGATGAATTAACATCGATAGAAGATTTTGATAAAATATTTGTATGTACTGAAGAAAAAAATTATTTAGATTTTTTTAAAAAAAATTATCCTAAAAAGATTTTATATTTAGATACATATAGGTCAGATAAAAATGACGCATTTATAAAATATAATAGAAAATATCATAGATATTTATTAGGTGATGAGTCAGTTAAAGAAGCATTAATATTATCTAAATGTTCAAGTTTATTATTCGTGAGATCTAACATTATAAACGCAGCAAATTTTTTTTCTGAAAATAAACAATACCTTTATGAAATATTCAATGGGTTTAATTCTAGAAATCAATTCATTGCTAGATTTCTTTGGTATGTCAAAAAAAATTTTCCAAAAAAATTTTTTGGCTTGAAAAATCAATTGATTAAATCAAAAAATTAATTTTTTATTATTTTTTTTATACCATTTAAAAGTTTTTGCGTATGCGTCTTCAAATTTTGAAAATTTTTTTAATTTTAAAAATTTTAAAATCTTTTTATTATCTCCATGTGTTTTAAAAACATCTAATCTGTTTTTAGGTATGTTAAGAATTTTTAAAGACGATAAATTTTTTTTAAAATATTCAATAATTTTTTTTACATATTGAGGATTATTTGAACATATATTATAAACATCATAATTTTTATTTAATTTTTTGTTCATCAATAAAATCAAAATTTCTACAACATCTCTGATATAAGTAAAATCTCTGTAATGATTTCCATTATTGTTGAGCTTAAGTTTTGTGTTTGTTTGAGAGGACCTGAATATTTTAAATAATAACATATCTGGTCTACCCCACTCTCCAAATATCGTAAAAAATCTTAAACCGCATACTTTCATATTAAAATTTTTAGCAAATGTTTTTGCTGTAATTTCATTAACAATTTTAGATGAAGCGTAAATATTTTTTGGAAATAATTTATCATTTTCTTTCAAAGGAAAATTTTTACTATCACCATAAACAGAGCTAGAAGATGCGAAAAAAACTGATCTAATTTTCTTTGTAGATGCAAATTTAAATAAATTAATGGTGCCAAGAATATTGGTTTTTATATACTTATCTGGATTAACAATAGAATACCTAACACCTGCCTGAGCCGCAAAATGAAAAATATGATCAAATTCATATTTATTTAAAGAATAAAAAGAATTGTAATGTTCTATATTAAACTTTTTAAGTGTAAAATTCTTATATTTTTTGAGTTGTTCTAAACGTTTTTTTTTTAATTTTATGGAGTAATAATTGTCAAAATTATCTACACCTATTACTTTATGATTTTGTTCAAGCAATCTTAAAGCTAAACTAAAACCTATAAATCCTACAACACCAGTAATTAAAATTTTTTTTTTCAATTTTCTATTTTTTGTAAAATGCCTATTGCTGGAGAATCTTCTAAAAATAATAGGTAATTGTTATTTTCAAATTTTATAATATCTCTTATTCTCTCTCCAACATTTAACTCTTTTTGAGTTAATACAGATTTGAAATCTTTATCAAAATCTATAAATATTATCTTCTTTTTTGCCATAGATGTAATTAAGTATGAGTAATATTTGTTATTAAAACTTGTATTTTTAATAATTTGACTAATCCCAAGTGCGGGTGTGAAATGAATTAATGGCTCAATAAAACCATGTTCTTTATGAGATTTTTTAAATGGTGCTATTTTTTGTATTTCATTTGTCTCATAACCATAATAAGTACTGTAAGAAGCTATTGGCCAGCCATAATTACTTATTTGGTCATCATTCTGAATAATCAAATTAACCTCATCACCACCTCTTTGTCCGTGCTCAGTTGAAATGATAACATCAAAAACATCATCATAAAAAAGTCCTTGTTGATTTCTGTGGCCCATTGATATTAACTTATATTCTTTAGTTGTTTTATTAATGGAAATAATCTTTCCAAATAAACTATTGGGATCTTGTGCAGGTGTAAAATTCTGAAAATCACCAATAGTGAGTAAAATTTGATTATCTTTAAAATTTACAATCCTACCACCTGATTGATAACCATTAAATCTTGCTTCAAGACACTCATCATAAGTAAAAAATTCCTCAAACGGACCAAGTTCTAGTATATCAGAGCTAGACAATATATTTGCCCTTATAATCGACAAATTCAAACAATTTGAATCTGGTTTTATATTTTTTGTATAACTTAAATATAGTTTACCCTCCAAAATTAATGCGTCTTTAATTGAAATAAATTTATCTTTTTCATCAAACTTTAAAAAATCGTTTATGTTTGTTTGTAATTCAAAAAATTCAACATTTTGATTTAGCAACTTTTCTTTTGTTGTATATAAGATTTTTCCTGTCCAGAATATTGATATTACCTTGTTATCATAAATTTCTAGATAACCATTTTTTTTTTCCATTTTTTTTGATAAAGGATCCAACGAATAATCTAGGAAAATTTTTGTCAACGAGTATTTATTTAACTTATCGTCATTAAGCACAGTTTTTTTAGTTTTTCCAAAATTAATCTTTGAATTTAATACATCAATTTTTCTTTTTAATTCTCGAATTTGCAAATCATTCTTCTGAACTTTGGTTAGTGAATTTTGAAATTCCCTGATTTTTGAGGGTATGAAAAATATTGTATTCTTTAAATTTTCTTTGAAATAAGTTGGAAATTTATTTTTAACATTTTTTGCAAATTCGCTATTAGAAAAAATAAAAAAATTTCCAATTAAAAATATAATTATTAAAAACAGTATTAATATTTTGATATATTTTTTTATCATTTTTTTATTTGAAAAATTAATATGCATAATTTTAAGCTAAATAATATAATTAATATAAAAAATATTAATAAGTTTTCACTATATAATTTTTTTAATTACAATTAGCTCAAAAATAACTTTTTAAAATGTCTGATACTCTTATAAAATTTTAATAATTGTATCAAAATTATAGATTGATTATTGTCTTTTCTTATTTGTATTTCCTCTCTAAAATGATCCTTAAAACTTATTGTGCTAGAAAAACCACCTCTATTAAATACACCGAATATCTCATTTTTTTTTGATGCCTCACCATACATTTTATGTTTCACAATCATTCTATATAAATAATCATAATCAGAGGAATATTTGTATTTAAGATTATAAAAACCAACTTTTTTTGCAGAACTTCTTTTAATATAAAAACCTGTTGAGTGACTGGAATAAAATCCCCATGAAAATTTTATTTTCCATGGTTTATAACCATATAAAACCCCCCAATGTTTTTTAACTGCTCCAAAGAAAAAGTCTAATTTAGGATATCTATTAATATATTTGGCTAATATCTTTAAAGCATCTGGCAATAAAATATCGTCAGAATTAACAAAACCAATAAAATCGCCTGAAGCCAAACATAGTCCTTTATTAAAAGCATCATAAATACCATTATCTTTTTCACTCATCCAATAATCAATTTTGTTTTCATTTTTTTTTATAATATTAAGAGTATTATCAGTTGATGCACCATCAATAACAATAAGTTCATAATTTTTATATCTTTGAGAAAAAATACTATCTAGAGTTTTTTGAATATGATTTTGATTGTTAAATACAACAGTTATTATAGAAATTTTTGGGTATTTATTTATTTTATAAATATTTTTTTTTTTTTTAATTAAACCACCTTCTTGAAATCTCTTAGATTTTTTAAGAAAAGAATATTTTATTTGATATTTTTCATGTGGAAAAAAATAAATATTTTTCATTTTTTTAAATAGAAATCTTTTATGAGAGAATTTTTTTCTAAATTTTTTTTCAATCTTTTTCCCAAATATTTTTTAATTCTATCTGGTTGAATGCCATAACCTGGTCTTTTAAAAACTAGATCTTTTAAAAGTAATCTCTGATTTTTAATCATTGGTTTTATAGTATAGGCAGATCTTCTATGTTTAATACGTTTTTTAATCTCTGCCGCAGTTAAAAAAAACATTTTTTTATTAATTTGAAGTTCTGTTTCTTTCAATGAGCTAATAAAATTATTTACTTGGCTTATATTTGTTGACATGGAATGTTCAATTTTTTTACTGTAAATATTCTCTGAAACTGTTTTTTCTATTAAATTTGCACCAAACAATAAGGCTAAATGACAATATTTGTTATCAATTGTATGATCTGAAAAACCTATCGGAACTTTAAATTTCTGTTTAAGAAATTTAATATAATTAAGATTTAAACTAGCTTTTTCTGAAGGATAACCAGTAGGACAATAGTGAATAATTATTTTAGAGTTTTTTTGACTCTTAATTGTCTTAACCGCACGTTTAATTTCACTTATAGTAGAATTCCCTGTATCTAATTGTATCGGCAAATTTAATTTTGCAGCTTTGGCTATTAACTGAATATAATTCACATCAGAAGATGCAATTTTTATCGATGGACATCTCAGTTCTTTGATAAAATCTAAGTCTTCCTCATCTGTTACAGTTAAAAAAAAATCCAGTTTTGATTTTTTTGATATTTTGTTCAGCTCCCTAATTTCATCATAATCAAGATATCTTTCTTTAAAAATATCATATAATTTTTTTTTCTTTTTAATTAATTTACCAGTTTTTTTTGAAAGAACTTTAAAGTCTATTGAATAATTCTTATCGGCAATTATCGCATTTGGTTTAATTAATTGTAATTTTACTGCATTAGCTCCTACATTAGCACTTTTTTCAATAAGACTTTTTGCACTTTCAAATCCGTTATGAGTTGGTCCAATTTCTAAGGTATAATAGCAAGGATAACCATCACCTATAAAATTTTTGTTCAATTTTATTTTATTTATCATTAGTAATGCATAAAAAGTTATATATATAAGTAACTAATTTTCAAATGGAAAAAAAAATAGGAATTGTAGATTATAAGGTAGGTAACATCGGTTCATTATCAAATGCAATTAATTATCTAAAATTTAAAGCAGAATTAGTTAGCGATCCAAAAAAACTAAAAAACTACGACAAAATAATTTTACCAGGTGTTGGAAACTTTAATGAAGCAATGGAAAAATTGAAATTTTATGGGTTTCATAATTACCTTAATGAATTTATAAGTGACAAAACAAAATCATTGCTTGGAATTTGTTTAGGAATGCAGTTATTAGGAATTGAGTCTGAAGAAGGAAATGCTCAGGGTTTGTCATTTCTAAATTTTAAGTCGAAAAAACTCGATAATAAAAAAAAAGAATTTAAAGTTCCTAACATAGGTTGGTGCTCAATAAATAAAAAGAAAAATAATTTTCTTCTTAATGAGATTTATGGTGATGATTTTTATTTTGTTCATTCTTATGCTGTTTTTACAGATGATGATGAGCTTATTATTGCAACTACCAATTACTCAGAAGAATTTGTTTCAATCATTGGAAAAAATAATATTTTTGGAGTTCAATTTCACCCTGAAAAAAGTGATTTGGCAGGTTTAAAATTAATAAAAAATTTTTTACAAAACTAGACAATTAAAATGTCAAATAAAAGATTAATTGCTGCGATTTTGTTAGAGGATGACAAAGTCATACAAAGTGAAAATTTTAATCACACCAACGTTATTCATTATTCAAGCAAAATTGCCATTGAAACATTTAGTCAATGGAGGGTGGATGAGATAATAATTTTAAATGTTTCAAAAAAAAAAGATGAGAAGAAGTTTCTTGAAGTTTTAAGAAATATATTAAAGAAATGCTTTGTACCAATAACAGTTGGGGGGTGGATTGATAATATGGATTTTGCAAAACAAATTTTTAAGGAAGGTGCTGATAAAATATCAATTAATTCCACTTTATTTGATAATATTAACTTAGTAAAAAATTTTTCTAATACTTTTGGAGCGCAAGCATTAGTTGCATCTATAGACTATAAATTTTTAAACTCTAAACCTGTAATTTTTAAGGACAGAGCAAGGAAAAAAATAGATACAGATATTTTTAATGTTTGTAAAAAAATAGAGAATTTTGTAGGTGAAATTTTATTAACATGTATAGATAATGAAGGAATGAATAATGGATATGAGTTAGAAACATTAGGTAAATTATCTAACATGTTGTCAATACCAATTATAGCTTTTGGAGGTGCGTTCGAAAAAGATCATTTTTACAAAGGTTTTAAATATGGTGCATCAGCTGTTGCAGCTGCAAATTATTTTCACTATAAGGAGTTCTCAACTTATTTAATTAAAGATTATCTTAAGTCAAAAAATATAATACTACGTAAATATGAAGATTACATACTGTAAACGTTGTTTGTACCCAAGTAATGCAAAACCAACAATTATATTTGATAATGATGGGGTATGCAGTGGCTGTCGATATCACGAACAAAGGTTTAAGATCAAAATTGATTGGACTGAAAGAAAAAAATTATTAGATAATATAATTGAGGAAGCTAAAGTTAATTCAAAAAAAAATAGATCAAGTTATGATTGTATTGTGCCGATCAGCGGAGGAAAAGACTCAACTTTTCAAGTTTGGTATTTAAAAAAAGAATATAATTTGAAAATTTTACTTGTTTCTTACAATCATTGTTTTAACACCAACGCAGGTCTATTAAATTTAAATAATCTTGTTGAAAAATCGGGTTATGATCATATTAAGTATACTGCAGGCATAGACTCCGTTAAAAAAATATCAAGATATATGTTAAAAAAAGTTGGTGATTTAACTTGGCATTATCATGCTGGTATACGTACAGTTCCAATGCAAATTGCTGTAGAAAAAAAAATTCCACTTGTTATTTGGGGAGAGCATGGATTTGCTGAATTAACTGGCTTAGTATCTTTAAATAACTTTGTTGAATATACAAAATGGTCAAGAAAAGAGCATGATATGAGAGGGATTGAAGCAGAAGACTTAGTTGGAAAAGAAGATTTAGATTACTCTGATATTGCACCTTACCGGTATCCAAATGAGAAAGAGGCATTAAAAATGAATCTTAGAGGAATATATCTTTCTAATTTTATCGATTGGGACTATAAAAAAAATACTGAGAAGGTAATTCAAGAATACGGTTTTAACTCTATAAGATACAAAAGAGACAGAACATTCAATTTATTCTCTAAAATAGAAGATCACGCCAATGCAGTTCATGACTATCTAAAGTATTTAAAGTTTGGTTATGGAAGAGCTACTGATGATGCATCAACAGAGATAAGAAGAGGAAGATTAACTAGAGAAGAAGGAAAAGCACTTGTTAAAGAATATGATTCTAATACACCGTCAAATTTATCCGACTATTGTAAGTTTTTAGGAATTACGGTTGAAGAATTTTATAAAAGTGTGGATAACTTAAGAGATGGTAATGTTTGGCAGAAAAAAAATGGTAATTGGATTATAAATACATCTGTTGTCGATGATGAACATGATGAAGCTCATGATTTAGCAGCAGTTACTCAATCTAATGACAGGGTCTTTTCTGATAGTAATGCTAATCTTTACTATAATCCACAAAAAAAACCAAAAAAAACTGGAATAGAGGGATTTGATACGAAAGATAGTTTTTTTAAAGTTGTTTAAAAAATTTTTTTTTTAAAATTTTAAAATCCTCAATTGTATCGACATCACAACTTTTTTTTTCTGAAACTTCAAATATACCTAATTTGGGAGTGTAAAAATTTTTAAACTTAATTAAAGAGCTTACATTAAGCCAAAAAAAGCTCCCATTTGAATAAAATAAATCTTTTTTAGTTTCATTTAAAATTTCAGATTTAAACAATGGTTTAAAGAAGCCTTTAGAATTTTTATATAAACTTTTATAAGGACTATAATTTACCTTGTTAACACCCATTAAGCTATCATGTTTGTTTTTTAAAAATATATCTCTTGAGGTTTTAATTATTTTTTTATCAATTAAAATTGCAGTAGGATAAATTATAAATATTAGATCTTTTGGATTAAATTGAAACTGTTTTACAATTTTTTTACATACATCAAATACAGATATATTTTTTTTAATTAAATTTCTATCTCTTAAATGATGTATAAATTTTTTATCTTTGATTTGAATTTTTTTGTCTGAAGAAATAATTATTTTTTCAAAAATTTTAGAATTTTTACAATTTTGATAAACATGATCAATTAATCTTTTATTGTCGATTCTTAGAAAATTTTTATTTTTTAATCTTTTTGAATTTGATTTTGCACAAATTAATGCATAGGTATTCATTATAAGTTTGATTTTTTCTTTAAATCGTTAATCGTCAAATATTTTGTATTATTTAATGAATTATATTCAAAATTTTTTTTTGAGAAGCTTACCTTTTTGGTTTTTTTCATTTACTTCGAAATTTTTACTTTTCTCAAAATTAAATTCTGGTTTGATAATATAATAATCTTTGAATTCAATTGTATGATGAGAACTATCTCTAGATATTAGAACTTCATGCAATTTTTCTCCTGGACGTAAACCAATTTCTTTTTGAGGAATTTTATTATCAATTGACTTAGCTAAATCTGATATTTTTATTGATGGTATTTTTGGTACAAATATTTCGCCTCCTTTCATCCTTGAAAAATTTTCGAAAACAAATTTAACACCATAATCTAAATGCATCCAAAATCTTGTCATTTGGAGATTTGTAATCGGAAAAAATTTACTTTTATTTTTTACAATATTATTAAACACTTCTACAACTGAGCCTCTAGAACCAATAACATTACCATACCTTGTTACTGAAAATGAATTGTTGATACCTCCAACATAATTATTTGCAGCAATGAACAATTTATCTGAACAAAGTTTTGTAGCACCATATAAATTTATTGGATTAACAGCTTTATCAGTCGATAAAGCCATAATTTTTTTAACTTTATTTTTTATTGCAGCCTTAATAACATTTTCTGCACCAATAACATTTGTTTTAATTGCTTCAATTGGATTGTATTCGGCGGCTGGTACTTGTTTCAAAGCAGCTGCATGAATGACAAAATCAACATCTCTAAATGCATATTCTAATCTTGACAGATCTCTTACATCTCCTAAAAAAAATCTTAACCTAGTGTCGCTAAATTTATTTTGAATATCGAATTGTTTTAATTCATCTCTTGAAAAAATAATTATTTTTTTAAATTTTTGTTTTAAACAATATTTGATTGCAGCTAAGCCAAAACTACCTGTTCCACCAGTAATAAGAATAGATTTATTGTTGAATATTTTATTCATAAATTTATAAATTATAATAAGTCAAATATTTACTATTAATAAATTTGTCAATTTTTTTGTATATCAAATAGTCTTTTTTCTTTGAATAATATTTCATCCACACTTTATATATTTTTGGTGTCCATTGATCATGATAATCATCTAGTTTTCCTAAAATATTATTATAATCTTCAAAAAACCAGTTGCTTGATTTATACACATATCTCATAAAATAATATTCATAAATATCCTTCTTTTTAATATTATTTCTTAAACTTGGTCCCTTTTTTAACAACTTAAAATAATCTTGTAAGTTCTTGGCGTGATAATTAAAGTTATAAGATGCGTGAGGATTATTTGGAGATGCGTTAATAACATTTATTCCTTTTAAAGCATATTCGTGTGCAATTGAACCATTAACAGTTAATGCCAAATCAACTCCAGAAGAAATAATATCATTATGTGATATATTTCTAGGTAGAATTTTTATTTTTGAATTTTTACACATTCGTTTAACAACTTCGCTTGTATAATTTTGGTAAGATCTCCATTTACTCTCCATTTTTGGATGGAGCTTTATATACCAATCGTAATTCACATTTTTAGATAATTCGACTAAATATTTCAACCATTCGTATAAATCAGGAAATATAAAATTGCCTGAGAAGTGCGGACCATCAACAAAATCATGAGCAGCGATTAAAACTTTATATTTTTTATTTTTATCTAGGACTTGTTTAAATGATTTAGACTCGAATGATGAATTAGTCATATACGGAAGATCTTTTGTAGATCCTTTTAAACGCTCAAAAAGTTTTGTTTTAGCAATTTTTAAGTATCTTTTTTTTTCATTATTTTTAAAATTTTTAAATATTTCTGGAAAAAATTTAAAATGAGATGTTTGATAAAGATATTTTTTTCTTAATCTAATAATTTCATTTTCTTTTACAACCAGTGGTATA
>CACFEM010000015.1 GCA_902565325.1 uncultured Pelagibacteraceae bacterium | reverse complement strand
TATGAGGATAATAAATTGATTTAGAAACAACCATAAATTGAAAATATTTTCAATTTTAACGCTAATGGTGACAATCTGTACCTCTTTTTAGAAAGACTCTAATTTAAATCTATGTTTTAATTTTAATAGTTAATTAACTAGAGGAGAATAAATGATTAAGAATAAAAAATCATTGAAGGGTTCTAAAACTCCTTCAAGAAGAAAGTTCTTCAAAGCAGCAGCAGCGACTGGTGCAGCGGCGACAGCAGCTGTAGCAATGCCAAACCTAGCTTTGGGAGCTGGACACATTACTCTAAAGATGCAAGCAGCTTGGCCTTCAGGCGCAAACATCTTTTTTGAAATGGCATCTGATTACGCAAAAATGGTTAGCGATATGTCAGATGGTAAACTTAAAATTGATGTTCAACCAGTTGGAGCAGTTGTAAAAACTTCTGAAATTGGACAAGCAGTAAGTTCTGGGGTTGTTGATATGGGTCACTGGGTGACAGCATATTGGTATGGAAAAAATCCTGCTGCTTCACTTTTTGGAACTGGACCATCTTACGGAATGTCATCTCAAGAAGTTATGGGATGGATGGAGTATGGTGGAGGAAGAGCACTTTATGACGAAGCTGTTAAGAGTGTAGGTTTTAACTACTATGGTTTCTTCCATATGCCAATGCCTGCTCAGCCATTTGGTTGGTTTAAAAAGAATGTAACAAAAGTTTCTGATGTTAAAGGAATGAAGTATAGAACAGTTGGTCTTGCGACTAACGTTTTAACTGCTATGGGAATGGTTGTAAGACAATTACCAGGTGGTGAAATTCAACCAGCTATGAAAACTGGTTTGATTGATGCTGCTGAGTTTAACAACCCTACATCAGACTCACAGTTTGGAATGCAAGATGTCTCTAAACATTACCACTTAGGAAGTTTCCACCAGTCTCAGGAAATGTTTGAAGTGCCGATTAATAAGAAGAGATATGACAGCCTTTCACCTGCTCATCAAGCTATCTTGAAAAATGCTGCTTACGCTGCAAACTCAGATAACTACTTTAAAGCATTGGTTAGATATTCAACTGACTTAGCTAAGTTAATGAATGAGCATAAGGTTAATGTTTACCAAACATCAGACGCTATCTTGGCTGAACAATTAAAAGGTTGGGATAAAGTTGTTGGTGAATTTTCTGGTAAAGATGCTTTCTTCAAAAAAGTAGTAGACTCACAAAAAGCATACGCTAAGAGAACAATGAAGTATCTGTTGATGAATCAACCGAACTACAAATTAGCTTATGAAAACGAGTTTGGACCAATTGAGAAAGTTAAAATCTAATTAACTTTAATAAAAATTATAAAAAGGGGGTTTAAAACCCCCTTTTTTTTTAGACTAATTTAATATAATTGTTGGTGATGGAAAACTTCATTAAATTTGCAGACACGCTTAGCACTTCAATGGGTAAAGCATTTTCCTGGTGCATTGTAATTTTAATGGGAGGGACAGTCTATGAAGTTGTAATGGCTTATGTATTTAATAAGCCGACTTTGTGGAATTTTGATTTTAGTATGCAGATGTACGGAGCAATTTTAATGATGTCAGGTGCATACTGTTTAGCAACTGAGGCTCATGTAAGAGGAGATGTAATTTACAGATTATTTAAACAGAGAACCCAAGCTTGGATAGATTTAGTTTTATATTTTATATTCTTTTTTCCAGGTGTTGTTGCTTTAGCATTTTATGGATACGAATATGCAGCCTTAGCTTGGAAAATAAAAGAGACTAGTTGGAGTAGTCCAGCACAAATCCAAATCTATATGGTTAAAACTATGATACCTGCAGCTGGCACTCTATTAGTAATTCAGGGTATTGCCGAGGTTTTTAGATCTATAATTTGTATTAAAACAGGAATGTGGCCAGCGAGAATGGTTGTTGCAGAGGAAACAGAGCAAATGTTGATGAGAACTTCTCAAGAGGAGGATAAAGAAAATGTTATTTAGTCTTACTAATCCAGAGGTAGCTATTTTAATGATGGGACTATTTTTGTTCGCAGTTCTTTTAGGCTTTCCAATTGCTTTTACATTAATGGCGATGGGGATTGGCTTTGGTTATTATGCTTATTTTGATGCAACAATGATGGAGCATATTTTTGATAACAGAATTTTCCAATTATTTGTTCAAAACACATACACAGTTATGGATAATAATGTTCTTACAGCTGTACCATTATTTTTGTTTATGGGTTATTTGGTTGAAAGAGCAGGAATAGTTGCAAAACTATTTTTTGCTATAAGATTAGCTGCCCACAGACTTCCTGCGTCGATGGCAGTAGCTGCTTTGATTACTTGTACTTTATTTTCTACGGCAACAGGAATTATTGGAGCAGTTGTTACTCTAATGGGATTACTGGCGTGGCCAGCAATGGTGAAAGCTGGATATGATAAAAAATTTGCGTCAGGAATTATTTGCTCTGGTGGATGCTTGGGTATCTTAATCCCTCCAAGTATTATGTTAATTGTTTATTCAGTAATTGCACAATTGTCACCGTTAAGACTTTTTGCAGCTGCAATATTTCCAGGACTATTATTAGCTGGTCTTTATATTGCTTACGCAGTTACAAGGGCTTGGTTAAATCCTTCAATAGCACCAAGACCACCAAAAGAAGACATCCCGCCAACAGGTGAAATTTTAAAAGAGGTACTAGTATCTTTTGTTCCTTTATTTGGATTAATAATGTTGGTTCTTGGTACAATTTTAGCTGGAATAGCAACACCAGCCGAAGCTGCAGCAGCAGGAGCATTTGGGGCTTTAATTTTATCCTGGTTTTATAAAACTTTAAAATGGCAAAATTTCAAAGAGTCAGTATTTTTAACTGCCAAAACAACTGCAATGATTATGTGGTTGTTTATAGGTTCTTGGACTTTTTCATCTGTATTTTCTTATCTAGGTGGACATGAAGTATTTGAACATTTTTTCACATCAATAAATATTTCAACATGGCAATTTTTAGTAATCACTCAAATTATAATTTTCCTTTTAGGCTGGCCTCTTGAATGGACAGAAATTTTAATTATTTTCGTGCCTATATTTTTACCCCTGCTAGAAGTATTTGGAGTTAATCCATACTTCTTTGCTATGTTAATTGCATTAAATCTTCAAACATCCTTTTTAACTCCACCGATGGCAATGTCAGCATATTATTTAAAAGGCGTTCAAAAAACAGCTGTGGAACTTTTAGATATATTTAGAGGTATCATGCCATTTTTAGCAATTGTTATTTTTGCAATGTTTTTGATGTATATGTTTCCAGGAATAGCTCTATGGTTACCAGAATTATTATTTGCACAGTAAAAATTAAATGACAAATATATTTTCTTTGAAGGCTGAAGAGCTTGTTTCAAAAATTAAAGATTCACAACTTACATCTGTTGAGCTTTGTGAAAGATATATTGAGAGAGTAGAAAAATTTGAAAAAGATGTAAAAGCTTGGGCACATTTTGATAAAAAACTTTTACTAGAAAAAGCTGCAGAGGCTGATGAATACAGAAGATCAGGAAAACCTACGGGACCTTTGCATGGTATTCCTGTAGCTGTAAAAGATATTGTTGGAACAATTGATATGCCAACAGAATGTGGAACAGTTATCAGGAAAGGAAAATCTTATTCACAAAATGCAGAAATTATCGATTTGCTTTTAGCAGCTGGTGCAATTGTAATGGGCAAAACTGCAACAGCTGAATTAGCTTATCTTGGTCCTCCTAAAACAACCAATCCACATGATCATTCTAGAACTCCGGGCGGTTCATCAAGTGGTTCTGCTGCTGCTGTCGCATCATTTATGGCACCTTTATCAATAGGATCTCAAACTGGTGGTTCGGTTATAAGACCAGCATCTTACTGTGGTGTTGTTGGGTACAAACCAACTTATGGACTTATTTCAAGAAATGGAGTGCTTAAAACTTCTGAAAAATTAGATCACATTGGTTTATTTGGTAAAACAGTTGAGGATGTAGCACTACTTGCAAAAGTTTTAATTAAAAAAGATAAATTTGATACTGCAACTGTTTACTATTCAGCTGATGGTATACTTGAAGAAACAAAAAAAGGGCCATTATTTGAGCCAAAATTTATTTTTTATAAAACAGATCATTGGAAAAATATTGAAAAGAAATCTAGAGAAGCTTTTGAATATTTTATTAAATCTTTTAAAAAAAATATCGAAATTTTTGACACTCCATCTTATTTTAAAGACATTCATAAGTATCATCAAATAATTTATGAAACAGATTTAGCAAACAATTTTGGATTATATTATAAAAAGTATAAAAAAAAATTATCTAAACCCATGCAAGATGCCATTGTCAAAGGCAATAAACATTCAGCAAAAGAGTATGCAGAAGCCATAGATTTTATGAAAAGAAGTTATGAGTCTTATGAAGAAGTATTTGAAGATTATCATGGGGTATTATCACCATCTAGTCCAGGTGTTGCTCCTAAAAGCTTGAAGAGTACTGGCTCTGCAGAATTCAATAAAGTATGGTCTTATTTAGGAACTCCATGCATTTCCCTTCCACTTTTACAAGGAGAGGGTAAAATGCCATTAGGTGTTCAATTAATTGGTGCAAAATATGATGATCATAGATTTTTAGGTGTTGCTAATTGGCTAGAAAAGGAATGTAATAATTAAATGCAAAAATTTACAGTATTTTTAGGAACTTTACTTGCAACTGCATTTCTAGTTGGCTTGGCTACCACTTTAACAAGATCAACTATGATTGGTTTCTTTGATGTCTTGCCAGTTTATATTTTGATGGCAATTGCAATTTTCATGATGGTGTACGAAGCCTTCTTTGACAAAAAATAATTTTAATTAATCTCTAATTTACTACCTCAGATTGTAATACCATTAGGTTTAGCTATTTTTGTTATAGACTTAAACATCTATTTGTAATTAACTTGCTAAAGTTAATTAACTTATATGAGGAGAGACTAATGATTAAAGAAAAAAAATCATTGAAGGTTTCTAAATCACCTTCAAGGCGTAAGTTCTTTAAAACTGCAGCTGCAACTGGTGTTGCTGCTGTTGCTTTATCTGCTCCAGCTGTTGCCAAAGAAAGAGTTGAAGCTTCTATGGTAGCTACTTGGCCTAGAGATTTTCCAGGCCTAGGAACTGGTGCACAAAGACTTGCTCAAAGATTAAGCGATATGAGTGACGGTAGAATTCAAGTTACTTATTATGCTGCTAACGAAAGGGTAAAAGCATTTGACTCATTTGACGAAGTTGCATCAGGTAACTCGCAAATGTATCACGGTGCTGATTACTACTGGGTTAAAAAACACCCTGCTTTTGGTTATTTTACTGCGGTTCCATTTGGTTTCACATATGCTGAAATGAATGCGTGGTTAAAATTTGCTGGTGGACAAGAACTTTGGGACGAATTAACAGATGATTTTGGAACACAAAGTTTTGCAGCTGGTAATACTGGAGTGCAAATGGGTGGTTGGTTTAATAAGAAAATTAGATCAGCGAATGACTTTAAAGGTTTAAAAATGCGTATGCCTGGATTAGGTGGACAAGTACTTGGAAAACTAGGTGGTTCTCCAATTTCACTACCTGGTGGACAAATTTATGAAAACCTTGTTTCAGGTGCAATTGATGCAACAGAATGGGTAGGACCTTGGAATGATGAGGCTATGAAGTTCCAGGAAGCTGCTAAGTATTATTACTATCCAGGAATGCATGAACCAGGATCTACACTAGCTTGTGGAGTTAACAAATCTTGGTTTACTAGTTTGTCAAAATCAGATCAGTTAATTATTAAAACTGCATGTGATTGGGCTGACACAACTACAATGGCTGAATATAATGCTAAAAACGGAGCTGCACTAGCGCGATTAGTTAACGAAAGTGGAGTTAAACTAGAGAAGTTTAACGATAAAGTTTACGATGCTTTCGCTAAAGGTGCTGCTGAAGTTTTCGATGAAGTTCAACAACATAGCGCTCTTGCTAAGAAAGTACATGCTGCCTTTGTTAAAGGTCGTAAGGAAATTGGTGCTTGGACTAACTTGTCTGACGGGCCATATGTTGCTCAAAGAAATAGAGCATTAGGAGTATAATTTAATTCTAATTATTACTAGAGGGCCCTTAAATGGGCCCTCTTTTTATATATCAATAAAAGATTTAATATGATGGCGAAAAATAACTTATCTATTTTAATAAGAATATTTAGTTATTCTATCTTAGCTTTAACTTTTGTTTTTTTAGTCAATAATGTTTTAACAGTTTGGTTTGATTGGCCAGGAGTTAAAAAACTTTTTGCTCATTATGAATTATTTGGATTTAAAAAATTAAATAAGCCTTTAGAGGGGCTTTCAATAAATTTATCGTATATTCAATTACTATTTTATTTTGTATCTTTAGTAGGAGTTATATTTTTTGTTTTAAAATCTATAAAACAAACATTACAAACAGACTCTGAGATCTTATCGAAAATTACAGCTTATGTAGTGAGGTCCTCTTTCTGGGCTGTACTAATTGTTGGAGTAGCAGACTTTTTAATCTCATTCATGGTAGTAGAAAAACTAGTTGAGCCAATTTTTGGAGAACAACTTAAAATTAATTTAGTAATACCCGCTTTCAGGATCACATATATACACTTTCCTTTAATATTAGCTTCTTTTGTAATTGGTTATTTTACAAGATCTGTAGGCTTTATTTGGTTAGCAGTTTTAGTGGTTGGAAGTGAATTTTTGATAGTTCTCTCAAGGTTCATATTTCAGTACGAACAGGCATTCCAAGGTGACTTAGTTCGTTTTTGGTATGCAGCCCTTTATTTATTTGCAAGCGCTTATGCGTTAATTCATGAGGGCCACGTTAGAGTTGATGTTCTTTATACTGGTTTTAGCGAACGTAAAAAAGCATGGACTAATGCAATTGGATCATTAACTCTAGGAATTCCTTTATGTTTGATTGTAATATTTTTAGGCATGGGGGGCAAAGCTAGTATCATCAATGGTCCTGTAATTTCATTTGAAATTACGCAGCAAGGTTCAAACGGATTATATTTACTTTATCTAATGGCAGTTTATTTAGCTGTGTTTGCAGTAAGTATGTTAACTCAATTCACTAGCTACTTTATGAGTAGCATTCATAAACTTTTAAAGAATTAAATAATGGAACATTTATTTTTAGCTTTACTTGTAATTATAATGATTGGAGCATTAGCTTCTGGTTTTCCAGTAGCTTTTGCATTACCTGGATCAGCAATAATTTCAATCGGGCTTGCTGCTTTTTTTGGTTACTTATTTACAGGAGATAGTAGTGCTTATTTTGCTGTTGATGGTCCCAAAGAATGGTTAACCGCCGGTATTACAAACTTTAGGAGTAACTACTGGGATGTAGAAACTGATACTTTAATTGCAATTCCTTTATTTATTTTCATGGGGATCATGCTGCAAAAATCAAAAATTGCGGAAGATCTTTTAGTTACGATGGGGCAGTTGTTTGGACCTATCCCTGGAGGCTTAGGAATATCAGTAATTTTTGTTGGAGCGTTACTTGCAGCTACCACGGGTATTGTTGGCGCAACAGTAATAGCAATGGGATTAATATCATTACCCACAATGCTTAATAATAAATATGATAAAAGTCTAGCAAGTGGAATTGTTTGTTCATCAGGAACACTTGGGCAAATTATACCTCCATCAATTGTATTAATTATTATAGCCGATCAATTAGCTAGCGCAGCGGACGTTGCAAATACTATGCGTCAGACTGATTACAAAATTTTAACTGGTGAATTTAATATGCCCGGAGAATTTAGAGTGGGATCTACTTCTGCAGGAGATATGTTTTTGGGAGCATTATTACCTGGTTTAGTTTTGGTTGGTTTGTATATGATTTATGTATTTGTATACGCAAGACTAAATCCCAAGGCAGCTCCTCCCGTTCCATTTAAAGGAAATTTTGATTCAAAATTTTGGATTAAGGTTTTAATAGTAATTATTCCTCCCCTTGCTTTAATTTTTGCAGTTTTAGGATCTATACTTTTAGGTATTGCAACCGTTAATCAAGCTGGATCAATTGGAGCAATAGGTGCAACCATGATGGCTGGTTATCGTTTACATAAAGGAAAAAAAGATGCTTACTATCCAATTATAATTGCAATTTTATCTGTCATTCCAATTTATATTTTATCTAAGAATTATAATTTAAATATTAAGGCTGTAGAAACTAGAGATCTTACAGCAATTTTTATCACAGGATTTTTTACTATTACTTTTTTAATTGGAATTGTTTGGAGTTTTTGGAGAGCATACAAAATTGAGAATGTTTTAAGAGAGGTTGTTACAGAAACATGTGTAACGACTTCAATGGTCTTTATAATTTTATTAGGAGCTGCAATGTTAACCTCTGGATTTAGAGCGTTTGGAGGTGAAGAGCTAGTAAGAGATTTTCTTCAAGATTTGCCAGGGGGATTTTGGACACAGTTTATTGTTGTAATGGCAGTGATTTTTTTACTGGGTTTCTTTCTTGATTTTATAGAAATAGCCGTTGTTGTTGTTCCTATCATTGCTCCGATATTATTAGCTGAACCAGGAGCTAATGTAAGTGCAATTTGGCTTGGTGTAATGATTGGAGTAAATTTACAAACCTCATTTTTAACACCACCATTTGGTTTTGCATTGTTTTACTTAAAAGGTGTAGCTTCAAAACTTGTTACTACTTTAAATATTTGGAAAGGTGTTGTTCCATTCATTATTTTACAATTAATAGGTCTTGGAATTGTTGGTTTCTATCCATCATTAGTAAATTACTTGCCAGCAAGAACATATTTAACTTCGAACGTTGCTCCACCACCGATGAATCCAAAGCTACAATATTGCTTACAAGAGTACAAATTTGCGATTTACAACACTGAAGAACAAAGAATTACTAGTGCAATAAAAAACATGCAGAAATTAACTCCCGCAAATCTTCCAATGGATAAATTAGATATTTTTGAAGAGCATTTTGATAATGCTCTTGGGACTTTTGCCATTGTTAAAAAACTTCAAAAAACAGAGGAAGAATATGAATTATTTACAAAAGATTATAGGGACTTGCATTTCAATGTAAGAAAAATTGAGAAAAAAATTAGAAAAATAGACCAGAAAATTAAAAAAACAAAAGCTGAAATTAGAAATTTAGATGATGATGACTTGTCAGATAAAAATAAATTAGAATTAAAGATTGAGAATTACGAGCTAGAAATTAAAGAACTTCAAAATAAAGTTCCTGAAAGTTGGAAAGCTAAAAATGGAGAGTTTGAAATATTGCACAAAGCAAAAAACACAAGAACTAAAAGATATAGAAAAAATGTTGATGAAGCGTATGAAACTCTGGATCAAATAGTAATGTTTATAAATGATAATGAAAAATTAAAAGAACTTTCACCAGAAATAAAAGAATTAAGATATAATATTGATAATAAAAATTACGAAAACGCAATCTCAACAATTGATAATCTTTTTGAAAAGCTAGGAGAAATTTCTGGAACCGAAGAATTTGCAAACAAATTAGATGACTTAATTTCTGTTATAGATAATGATGAGGTAGATGAGCAAAAATTAATTGAAGTAAGTTCAGAAACATTCGATCTTTTCAATTTAGAAGTTTCATGGAGAGATGATGCTAATAAGAATTTGATGCCTGAATTAATTAAATATAATGATGTTATCAAACATAATATTGGTCTAAGACTTCAAAACA
This sequence comes from uncultured Pelagibacteraceae bacterium, assembly GCA_902565325.1. Next base: position 6,226 of record CACFEM010000015.1, on the reverse strand, counting down.
GATTAACTAAAGAACAAGCTAAATTTGTTGCGAGGTGTAATTCAGTTCATAGAGATATATCTTTAAACTTTTAATTAATGGAAAATTATATTTTACCAAAAAAACAGGCTATTATTGTTTTTTTTGTATTTGCATTTGGTTATTTTTTATCATGTTTGTTGCGTGCAATTACTGCAACACTTTCTCCTGTATTAACCTCAGAATTTAATTTATTAGCAGCTGATTTAGGATTATTAGCTGGAGGTTATTTTTTAGGTTTTGCTTGTATGCAAATACCGCTTGGATATTTGTTAGATAAATATGGACCAAAAAAAATTGTCTCTTCTTTTTTATTAATCGCATTAGTTGGAACAGGATCATTTGCTTTAGCTGAAAGTTTTTCTGGATTGTTAGTTTCGCGAATTCTTATCGGCGTAGGTGTTAGTGCTTGTTTAATGGCTCCATTAACCGGTTACAGAATATGGTATGCAGAAAATCAACAACAAAGAGCAAACTCATGGATGCTAATGATTGCATCATTAGGCTTTTTGTCATCCACATTGCCTGTACAACTTTTGTTGCCTAGTTTCGGATGGAGATGGATATTTGGTGGTATTGCTATCTTAATTTTAATTAGTATTTTTTTAATGTTAGTCTTCATTCCAAAATGGAATTTAACTAATAATAAAGAGTCTGTAGAGCCAAGTAATAACGGAACTTTATCAGAAGTTTGGAAAAATAGATTTTTCATAAGTGTAATTCCAATGGGTTTATTTAATTATGGTGGCTTAATGGCTATACAAACCTTATGGGCAGGCCCATGGATGACTAGAGTTGCTGGTTATACACCACTTCAGAGTGCTACAGGATTATTTTGGATCAATGTAACTATGTTGGTATCCTTTTTTTTGTGGGGTTACTTTTTGCCAAAAATTTCAGGTATAGGTTTTACTGCAAAAAGAATACTTAAATTAGGTTTGCCAATTAGCTTTTCTGTAATGTTTGTGATTATATTGCTAGGCCCAAAAGCGGGTGCATTCTACATAACTTTATTTATTTTAGCTTCAATTTTTTTATCAGTTACACAGCCAGCAGTGGGACTTTCTTTTTCAGGTTATTCTGCTGGTAAAGCACTAACTTCATTCAATTTATTAATATTTGCTGGAACATTCATAATGCAGTGGCTAATGGGCTTAGTGATAGATATCGTTAAAGCTATGGGTTACACAGAAATATTTGCTTTTAAATCAGCTTTTTCAGTTTTCTTAATCTTAAGTATTATTTCATATATATTTTTTTTAATATTAAATAGAAAAAAATATGAAAATAAAACGTAGGAATTTTTTTTTGGAATTATTTATTGGTATTGTTGCAATTTACTTAATTATATTAATTTTCTTATTCTTTTTCCAAAGAAATTTAATGTATCATCCTGATGAGAATAATTATTCTGGAGATAATTTAGAAGTTAACATTGAAAAAGTTACTATCAAAACAACAGATAACATTAATCTTTTAGGTTGGTTTCATAATAAAAATTTAAAAAGTTATAAAACAATAGTTTATTTTCATGGAAATGCAGGGACACTTGAAAACAGAATCCATAAATTAAATCATTTTAAAGATATGGATGTTAATTTTTTAATTATTGCATGGAGAGGGTTTAGCGGTAATAAAGGAAAACCAAGTGAGGAGGGTCTTTATACAGATGGTGTTAGTGCAATAAACTGGCTTAAAGAAAAAGGTCTAAATGAACAAGATATAATTATTTATGGAGAGTCATTAGGAACTGGCATTGCCACTGAAATTACTCAGAATAAAAATTTTGCAGGATTAATATTAGAAACGCCCTTCACATCAATGATAGAGGCTGCAAAAAATTTTTATCCATATATTCCAGTAGGTTTAATTTTAAAAGATAAGTATGAAAATAATGAAAAAATTAAAAATATTAATATTCCAGTATTAGTAATGCATGGTGAGGCTGACCAAATAGTTCCATTTTGGATGGGTAAAAAAATTTTTAATTTAGCAAGTGAACCCAAATATTCATATTTTACAAAATATGACGATCATATGATGGAATATGATGATAAACTTGTATTAGCTCTTAAATCATTTGTTGATAGTTTAAATTAAGCCACAATCTAAACAAATATCACTCAAATTTTTTTTTTAAGTTACATTATGAAAAATCTTTTCATATTTTTTATTATCTTGTTTTCTTTAACTAACTTATCAAATGCTAAAGAAAATTTAGCATCTGTAGATAGCCTTTTTCATATAGATCAAATGAATTCGCACGATGAAAATTTTGCATTATATTTTAAAACCCGCGAAAAAGCTGTCTTGGCTCGAGGAGAAAATTCAAATTATATTAATGATTTTCCAAAAGATCTTTATATTTATAACTATAAAACAAAAGAGTCTTTGCCATTAATCTCTTATGAATGGTTTCCCAAAACTGCAAAATATTTTTTGCAAGAGTATGATTTCCCAGTTTTCCCAGATGATTTTGCATATTATCTCTTAAAAGATAACAAAACTCTGGTGATGATTAGTGCTGTAAAAAGTTTAAAAGCTAATTTTAAATTTGATATTGTTGAAAAAAAGTTAGAGCTTTATCCTGTAAATGGAAAATTTGATTTTATCATTTCTTCTATAGCTAAAAATTGTGGACATTATGAATTTAGAGAAAATTATAAGTGTAGTTTTTATAAACCTTTAATTTCTAGTACCTTAATTAATTAATTTCAGTAAATGCCTCTGCAAATTTTTCGGCCTCAAAAATTTGCAAATCATCTTCTTTTTCACCTAATCCAAGGGCAATAATTGGTAGTTTATATTTTTTAGCAACTGCTAAAAGTATACCTCCTTTTGCTGTACCATCTAATTTTGTCATAATAAGACCAGTTATTGGAATAATTTTATTAAATTCTTCAACTTGATTAATTACATTTTGGCCAGAAGTTGCATCCAAAACTAAAATAACATCATGTGGAGCATCAGGATCAATTTTTTTAGTAACGTTTGCAATTTTTTTATATTCTTCCATCAAATTTTTTTTATTTTGTAATCTCCCAGCTGTATCAATTAAAACTTGATTAAAATTATTGTTTAATGCTTCCTCAATAGCCTTGTAGGCAACTGACGCAGGATCAGAGCCTTGAGATGATTTTGTAATTTTAACATCAACTTTGTTTGCCCAATTTTCTAACTGTTCTATGGCTGCCGCTCTAAAAGTATCTGATGCAGCTAGCATTACTTTATTTCCATTACCTTTTAATATTTTACTTATTTTTCCAATAGTAGTTGTTTTTCCAACACCATTGACACCTGAAATTAATGTTGCATTTAATTTTTCTTTTTTTTTGAAGAATTCAATATTTTCTAAAGGTTTCATTATTGAAATAATATAATTTTTTAAAATATTATTTATTTCTTCGGTTAAATCTTTATTGGGATCAATTTTTGTTTGAGAAATTATTTCTCTTATTTCTGAAGCAGAAACAATACCAACATCGGATTGAATTAAGTAATCTTCAATTTTGTCTAATGTTTTGTCGTCAATCTCTTTTTTTACAACTATATCTCTTAAACCTGTTGTAAAAGCTGAGGCACTTTTTTTAAAACCTGATTTAAATTTTTCAAAAATTCCCATTAAATTTTAAAATTTATCTCCTCAATATCTGAAACTGGTCCTTTCATATGAATACTATTGTTTTCATCAATTGAAATTGTCAATCTACCTGTAGAAAATTCAATATCAACTTTATCATTTACTAGTCCGTTTTGTTTTGCGACAAAAGCTGTTGCGCAAGCTGCAGTTCCACAAGCCTTGGTAAGCCCAGCTCCTCTTTCCCACACTCTAACTTTTATCAATTCTTTGTTAACAACAGTTGCTAAAGTAACATTACATTTTTCTGGAAATAGAGAGTGGGTTTCGATTTTTGGTCCAATTTTTTCAATTTCAAAATTTTCGTTATTATCAACAAAAAAAACTACATGTGGGTTTCCAACATTTACAGCAGTTCCGCCAGAAAATTCGTTATTATTTTTGTCATTAATTTTAATTTCTAAATTATTCGTATTTAATTCTTTAGACAATGGAATCTCATCCCATTTTGTTTTTGCGACACCTATTTCTGTAGAAACCATTTTTTCTCCAACAATATTTGATTTTAATTTGCCAGATAAAGTTGTTAGGACAATTTCTTTTTTGTTATTTTCTTTGCCTAATAAATCAGCAATACATCGCGTACCATTTCCACATGCACCAGACATTCCTCCATCTGAATTATAAAATTCTAGTGAGGCATCTGAAATATCATTTTTTTTAATCAATATTAGTTGGTCACAACCAATAAAATTTCTGTCACAAATCTTTATTATTTGCTCTTTTGTCAAATTTGTAATTGTTTGCCTATTATCTATGATGACAAAATCATTACCTAAACCGTCCATTTTAAAAGCTTTAATATCCATATATAGATATTTAACTTATTTATTGACTTTTTGAACCTCTATTATAGGTTGTTGCCGTTTCCGCAAAAACATTAACTTTGTGGTGTCTTTGGAAACAAAGAGATCGACACTAGTCAGCGAGGGTTCGCCCACTAGTGCGTTACTGCTATGCGTAATAAATATGTTTGAAAATTTAACAAATAAATTTGAAGAAATCTTTTCTTCTCTGAAAAAGGCACCTTCGCTTGATGAAGCTCAAGTAGATGAAGGTTTAAGAGGTATTAGGCAAGCCTTACTTGAAGCAGATGTCTCTTTGGATGTTGCAAAAGATTTTATTGAAAAAGTTAAGCCAAAAGCATTAGGCCAAGAGATAATAAGGTCTACCTCTCCTGGGGATATGGTCGTTAAAATTGTTTATGATGAGCTTGTAGACTTATTAGGTGCAACAAATAATGAGATAAACTTAAACGCAGTACCGCCCGTACCAATGATGTTAGTTGGGTTACAAGGTTCTGGAAAAACAACAACAACAGCAAAATTAGCAAAATTTTTAGAAAATAATAAAAAGAAAAAAGTAATGATGGTCAGTCTAGATATTTACAGACCAGCTGCACAAGAACAACTTAGATCTTTAGGAGAACAAAATAATATTTTAACTTTACCTATTATAGAAGGTCAGCAACCTGCTGATATTTGTAGAAGAGCAATAAGTGCCGCTAATTTAAATGGAGCTGAAATAATTTTATTTGATACTGCTGGTAGAACTCAAATCGATTTACAAATGATGAGCGAGATTAAGCAAATTGAAGCTGTCATTAATCCAACAGAAACTTTCTTAGTTGCAGACTCCTTAACAGGTCAAGTTGCAGCATCAGTTGCAAAAGAATTTAAAAATACAGTTAATTTATCTGGAATTATTTTAACTAGGGCTGATGGTGATGCAAGAGGTGGAGCCGCAGTGAGTATGAAATATGTTTCAAACGTTCCAATTAAATTTTTAGGGATAGGAGAAAAAATAGATAATCTTGAAGTATTCCATCCAGATAGAATTGCAAACAGAATACTTGGTATGGGGGATATCGTATCCCTTGTAGAAAAGGCGGCTCAAGATTTAGGAGAAGAAAATCTTAAAAAAGCAGAGGAAAATTTAAAAAAAGGTCAATTCTCTATGGAAGATTATTTATCTCAATTAAGACAAATGAAAAAAATGGGTGGCATTGAGGGAATTATGTCTTTTATGCCAGGAGTTTCTAAAATTAAATCTCAAATGGATTCAGCGGGAATTGATGAAAGTATAATTACTAAAAATGAAGCTGTTATTTTATCAATGACAAAAAAAGAAAGAGAGAACCCAAAAATAATAGATGGTTCTAGAAAAAAAAGAATTGCTAATGGCTCTGGCACAGATCCGGCCACTATCAATAAATTGCTTAAGCAATTTAAAATGATGTCTGAAATGATGAAAAAGATGTCAAAAGGAAATCTGAAAGGTATGTCTGATAAAGGTATACCGCCAGAGCTATTTAACCAATTAAAGTAAAAAGGAGAAGAAATGTTAAAATTAAGATTATCAAGAGGTGGAACAAAAAAACGTCCTGTTTATAAAGTTGTTGTTGCCGACAGTCGTTTTGCAAGAGATGGAAGATTTATAGAAAAGGTTGGTTTCTTTAATCCTCTATTACCAAAAGAGAAAAAAGAAAGAGTGGGCCTAGAAGCTGAGAGAATTAAATATTGGCTTGGTCAAGGAGCTCAACCAACAACTAGAGTAGCAAGAATTTTAGGT
>CACFEM010000014.1 GCA_902565325.1 uncultured Pelagibacteraceae bacterium | reverse complement strand
AAGCGTTAGCAGCATCTACAGATGACATATCAGAGTTAAAGTGCTCTGTAATGATATCTTGTAGGGCAGCTTTCATAGTATTACCTTGGGCCATACCGTGAGCAAAACTTGGAACTAATCCACCGCTTGCACCTGCAGTTTTAATATCAGCATTAGATGTTTTTGCACACTTGTCAAATTCATCCATTGATACGTCTAAACGCGCCGGGATAGAACCTTTGTATAGGTTGAAAACTTTTTGAAAGTTTTTACCCATCATAAGCTTAGCTAATAACTTTTGGCCAGCTTGTTTATCTGGATCGCTAGATTTGTAAAAGATAAAACTATCTACGTTATATAAGTATCCATTGTTTGAAGGAGTGGCAGCACAGTAGTAATCTACACCTGGAACTTTTCCTGCAGCTGTAAATTCACCTTTTGCCCAGTCACCCATAATTTGGAAACCAGCTTTTCCTTCAATAACCATACCAGTAGCAACGTTCCAGTCTCTTCCTGGACTACCTTCGTCAGTAAACCCTTGTAGTTTTCTCATTTGATCAAAAACTTTAACTGTTGTTTCACTTCTTAAACAGCTTTCTTTAAGATCTACATAACAATTTTTGTAATAGTTATTTCCTCCAATACCCATAGCAACTGCTTCAAATACTGTAGCATCTTGCCAAGCCTGACCACCATGTGCAAATGGAATGATACCAGCAGCTTGTAATTTTTCAGCAGCAGCATTTAACTCATCCCAAGTAGTTGGAACTGAAATACCGTTTGCATCAAATACAGCTTTGTTTGCCCACATCCAGTCAATTCTGTGAATGTTTACTGGAGCAGCACAATAAGGTCCGCTATTATTTTCACACTTGTGAATTGCTGCAATCATTGGGTCTAATAAATTGTCCCAACCTTCTGCTTTAGCAACTTCATCAATGTTATATGGAGCTACAACACCTTCTTGGTCATACTCTTGAATTGTAGGTCCTTTAATTTGAGATGCAGATGGAGGATCTCCAGCAACTATTCTTGCTTTTAATGCAACGTTAGCAGCGTCTCCACCACCACCTGTTACAGGCATGTCCATCCATTCACCACCGTTTGCAGCGAAATCATCTTTTAAAACTTTAAGTGCAGCAGCTTCACCACCAGACGTCCACCAGTGCAAAACCTCAATCTTAGGTCCTGCAATTGATGAAGTAGATGTGAACGCTAAAGTAATTAAAGCGATCATTAGTTTTTTCATATCTTCTCTTCCTCTTTTTTTATTTAGTTAACTATTTTTTAAAACGAAACTATAAGTAGAATAATTCTCAATTGATAACTAAAAAAACGTTATTCAACTAAGAGTTGATATTGATTTTTTTTTTTATTTAGTAATGTTTTTTTTAATTATAAAAAAAATTTTTTTTTTTGATTCTACTTTTAGTTGAAGTTCTAATATGTCGCGCTTCTTCCTAATCTAGCAGCACCTCTAACTCCACTAGCATCTCCGTATCTAGGTTTTAAAAAAACACCTTCATATTCTCTTCCAATGACAAATTTTCTAACCAATGAATCTATTTCATGTAAAAAATCAATTTCGTTTGAAACACCTCCTCCAAATATAAAAGCATCAGGATCTAAAATATTTATGATGCTTGAAAGAGACATTGCTAAATTGACTTTAAAATCATCTATAAATCTTTCAGCATCTAAATCATGTTTTCTATTTAATTCGAAAATTTCATTTGTTTTTAAATTTTTTCCATAAAGTTTCTTAAATCTTTTTGCTAAACTTAAACCAGATAAAAAACTTTCAATCTCTGCTTCTCTAGCATTACTTGAGTCAAAATTTTCTTTCTTGGCTGCAAAATATGGAATTTGGTTATGTCCCCATTCCCCTGCTACTCCATTAGAGCCAGTAATAATTTTTTTGTCTATTACTAAGCCACCTCCAACTCCTGAGCCTAATATAATTCCATAAACGATTTTATAATGTGTACCAGCTCCGTCTATTGCTTCAGATAAAGCAAAACAATTTGCATCATTTTCACAAAACACTTCTTTTCCAAGAGCTTTACGAAGATCGCTTTGAAATGGTTTTTTTTCTAACCATGTAATATTGGGAGCATTTTTTACTAATCCTGTTTGAGGAGAATGAACTCCTGGATGACAAACACCAATTGGAAGTTCTTGTTTAAACTCTTGTTCTAATTTTCTGTGAATATCTCTTATAGCAGTTATAATTTGTGTATACTCCTTAGGACACGATATTCTTGATCTGTGTTTTTCGTTCCCATTCTCTTCGAGTACAACACTCTCAATTTTAGTTGCTCCTACATCAATACCTACTTGCATAACTAATATGTAGCTCTTCCACCACTTAAATCAAAAACTGCAGCTGTTGAGAATGAATTTTCTTCACTAGCTAACCAAGTTACTAATGAAGCTAATTCTTCAACTTTTGCAAATTTGTTTCTTGGAATTTTTGATAACATATAATTTATATGTTCTTCAGTCATTTGATCAAAAATTCTTGTTTTAGCTGCTGCTGGAGTTACGCAATTTACAGCTATATTTTTTTGGGCAAGTTCTTTACCTAGAGATTTTGTTAAACCGATAACGCCAGCCTTAGAAGTGCTATATGCGCTCGCATTAGGATTGCCCTCTTTTCCTGCAATAGATGCAATGTTTACTATTCTCCCGTAGTCATTTTTTAACATGAATGGAACAACTGCTTTACAACAATAGAAAACTGAATTTAAATTTAAGTTCATTACTTTTTTCCATTCATCTAATGGATATTCAGCGACAGTAGTATTCATACCTGCAATACCTGCGTTATTGACAAAAATATCTATTTTTCCGTATTTTTTCTCTACTTCATCTAAATTTTTATTTACTATTTCAAAATTAGTTACGTCTACGACCTGATGACTTAAGTTTTCTGATTTAACTTTATGAATCGCTTCTTTAGCAGCGTTCTCATCAATATCCCAAATTATAACTTTTGCTCCTGCTTCAATAAATCTTTCAGTTATTGCTAAACCAAAACCCTGGGCTCCACCAGTAACAACTGCCACTCGATCATTTAAATCGTACTTAATCATTATTTTTTTTTATTTTCCTCGATCTTATTAAAGGAAAAGCCAAAGCAATTAAAGACAAAATAAAGAATGTCAAAGCAATTGGTCTTGTGAAAAACATCAGCCAATTACCATCGAATATAACTAGAGATTGTCTTAAAGTTCCCTCAACTAACTCACCCAAAATTAATCCAATAATAACTGGTACTACTGAAAAGCCATACCTTCTCATAAAGAAACCTAGCACTCCAAAAAACAACATTATCCAAACATCTATTATAGATTGATTTAAAGAATAAGTTCCACATACTGAAACTGCGAATATCATTGGCCATAAGATCTTGTTGGGTACTAAAGTAATTCTTGCAAATATTTTTGCTCCAAAAAATCCAAAAATAAAAAAAAGGATATTAGCTATTAGCATGGCACCAAAAATTCCATATAAGAAATCTGGCTGCTCTCTAAACAAATCTGGTCCAGGTCTAACACCATGAATAATCAATCCCGTAAGTATAACTGCTGTTGTTGCGCTACCAGGAATACCTAGCGCTAAAGTTGGAACCATCGCGCCACCTGTTGCTGCGTTATTTGCCGCTTCTGCTCCGGCAATACCTTCTATTGATCCTTTACCAAATTCTTCTGGTTTTTTTGAAAATCTTTTTGCTTCAGAATAGCCAATCAAAGAGGCAACTGTTCCACCTTCTGCTGGTAATACTCCTATAAAAGATCCAATTCCACTTGATCGTAATATTGTTTTCCAAGTTTTCTTATAATCATCTTTGCTTGGTAACTTAATTGCTTTTAAGGCAATCCTGTTAAAAACTTGATTGATTAATGTTGATTGAGTAAGCATCTCACTCATTGCGAAGAGCCCAACTACTACCGGTATAAAACCTATTCCTTCAGTTAATTCATTTATTCCAAAAGTAAAACGATCAATTGAAGTCATAAAATCTTTCCCAACTGTTGAAATCAATATTCCAAATGCACCTGCGATTAAATTTTTAATTGGGCTACCCTCACCTATTGAAGCCAACATTGTTAGACCAAATATTGCTAATGCAAAATATTCTGGCTGACCAAACTCATAAGCAAGTTGTGCTAATATAGGAGCAAAAAAAACTAATATAACGACACTAAAAATACCTCCAACAGTACTTGAGACTGTTGCCATACCTAAAGCTCTTCCAGCTTCGCCTTTTTGTGCTAAAGGATAGCCATCTAAACAAGTGGCTGCCGCCGCTGGTGTTCCGGGGGTATTTATAAGTACAGCTGTTATTGCACCACCATAGGTTCCTGCACAATAAATAGAAGTTAACAAAACAATTGCAGATAATGGATCTAGAGTCATTGTAAAAGGTAAGATCAATGCTCCACCTGTTGTTGGTCCTAACCCAGGCAATACACCTAATATCAAACCAAATAATGTTCCAAAAAATAAAACTAATAACAGTTTAGAACTGAAAAGTGGTGCCAACATTAATAATAAATTATCCATTTAGCTATAGTAAATGTTAGTAATTATTCCTGGAGGAAATCTTAAACCCAAAATCGTTTCAAAAAATATAAAAACAATAATTGGAAAAATAATCCCAACTAATAATAAATAAAACAATCTTTTTTCTCCCCAACAATAAGAAACAAAAATTGATAATGCTGATATGGCTAAAAAGAAATCTAAAGTTTTAGAAACTATTACAAATAAAATAAAACTAAACAGTGTTAAGAAAAATGATTTTGGTAATTTTTTTTCAATTTTCCAAGGATTTTTAGTTGCTAAATAATAAGTAATTAATGTCATAGCAATTATCAAAATTAATAATGCTTTTGGAAATGTTGCTGGTTGAATTCCTCTATTTAAAATTGGAGGAACAACATCAAAAGTAAAAGTGGTGAATAATAAAATTAACGATATAAAAATAATTACAAATGAAACCTTAAATTCATCTTTAAAAAAAAAGGGCAAACTTTTGTTTGCCCTTTTTGATTTTTGTACATTTTTCATATTCAAATGTACTTTTAATTAGATTAGTTAATGTAACCTAAAGCTTTAAGCTGCGCAGTCATTTCAGCAAGCATTTCTTCCATTTGCTTACCCCATTCATCTGCACCAACAACACTTGTTTCATCAAGTCCAATTTCTGTTAAGAAATTTTTGTAGTAGTTGTGGCTCATAGCTTTCATCATTCCAGCTTCTAATTGTTTTACTCTATCTGCTGGAGCACCTTTTTTAGTTACGAAACCTCTAACAGTTGATAAAGAAACAGGTATACCTAATTCTTTTGCTGTTGGAGAGTCTCCAATTTTAGCCATTCTATTGTTTGCTAATACAACTGATACACAAAGTTTACCTTCATTAATTTCAGTTAATGCTTCACCTAAGTTTAAAACACCTACATCAATATCTCCTTTGATAAGGTTAGTTTTAATTGGTGCAACACCTTTGTAAGCAACGATAGTTGGATCTTTTAATCCACCTTTTTTTGTAAATGCGATTGCACTAACATCGTCAATACCACCAGTATGAGTAGTTCCATATTTTAGCGATTTTGATTTTTGTGTACTAATGAATTTTTTAGCATCTTTGATATCGTTTTTACAATTAACAACAAATAATTGAGGATCATCAGTTCCTCTAGCAAGTGGTTGCATGTCGCTTAACTTAACTTTAGTTTTACCTAAAGCCATAGATACAGCATGACCTGTTGTCCAAGTTAAAGTATGGTTTCCATCAGCTGGTAAAGACATCATGTAATCCATAGATGCTGCTCCACCACCACCTTTTTTATTTACTAATTGCATATCCTGCTTAAGAACTCTTCTTGCTCTTAATAACATCATTCTAGTAGTAACGTCAGTTCCACCACCAAAACCAGCGTGAGTAATTGCTTGTATTGGATGACCGTCAGCTTTAGCTGATGTGATCATTAATGGAAGAGCTACAACAAAAAATTCAGTTACTAGGAAAGCAGCTGCTAAAAATAGTTTAAAGCTTTTTTTCATTATTTCCCTCTTTAGTTAATTTATATTTAATAATTTAAACATAATCTGATACAAGACGTAAAGAAAAAAATGGCTCAAAACAAATCTAACATTGCTTTACTACTAGGTGATCCTGCAGGCATCGGTCCAGAATTAGTTTCAAAACTTTTAAATGATGAAATGACTAAAAAAGCAAACATCGTCATCATTGGTGAAAAGCAAGTATTTGAAAGTGGAAATAGTATTACAGGAATTTCACATAATATAGATGTTGTTGAAAATTTTGATGAAATTGATTTCAATAAAGCAAATAGATTTCTATTAGATATTTCTAAAGGAAAAAATCATAAATATAAATTGGCTGAACCATCAAAAGAGTCTGGTGAGAGTGTATTGGAAGCTTTAGATTTAGCTTTAACCCTTGCTAAAGAAAAAAAAATAGACGCTATTAATTTTGCGCCAATGAACAAAACAAGTTTAAAACTTGGAGGAAATAAACACTCTGATGAATTGCAACTAATGGCAGAAAAACTTGAAGTAAATAGTTTCTGTTGTGAGTTTAATGTTATAGATAATTTTTGGACAGCAAGAGTAACTTCGCATATTCCAATAAAAGAAGTTGCTCAACATATTACAAAAGAAAATATAATGAAGCCGATAAAATTAATTAATGAAGTAATGGAGTTAAATGGTGTAAAAAAACCTCGAATTGCTATTCAGGCACTTAATCCACATGCAGAGTTTGGTACAGAAGAAAAAGATGAAATTATACCTGCAATAGAGGAAGCAAAAAAACTTGGTTACAACGTTGATGGTCCTTTGCCTTGTGATACATCATTCGTAGTGGCATATAAGAATAAAAATCATGATTGTATGGTAGGCATGTATCATGATGCGCTTCAATCTGGTCTTAAAGCATTTGGTTTTGATAGAGGAGTAACAGTACAAGGTGGATTAACTGTACCAGTAACTACTACAGCTCATGGTTCTGCATTTGCTATTGCAGGAAAAAATGAGGCAAATTTAGCTCCAATTTTAAATTCATTTAAGATCGCATTATCAATGGCTGAGAATAAAAACAAATCAATAAATTAAAATTTAATAATTATTTTTAATTTAATATTTTTTTAATTTCTTCAAGTGTAAAAGGTTTTGGTTTTTTGCAAGTTGTTTTTATTTCTTGAGGAACTCCAGTTTGTGAAGCTCTCATTGTAGAGTCTATAATATCTAATACATGCAGCGATAATTCTCCATTACATCTATGCTCTAGTTTATTTTCAATGGCATAAGCCATTTCTGAAAGGCCTGCTCCTCTATAATTTGCATTTGTTGGAGACTCATTGGCTCTAGAACTTTGGCTTTTAATATTTATTTTTCCTAAAGGCATCATGTCAGTTTTGTGTTCGCCCCAGTTACCGCCCGCTGTAACTGAAACAAAAGCAGATCCACCAAACATATTTGGATCTGGAACAATTATTGATCCTTTATTTCCATAAAGTTCAATGTGATTTCTTTGATGAGCCACTACATCAAATGATAAGGTAATTTGGATGATACAATCATTTTCAAATTGAATCGTTGCTAAATATGTTGTTGGTGTTTCAACTTTGAATTTTTGACCCTTTTTTGGACCAATTCCTATTTCTCTCTCATCAAAAACTTTTGTACATCTTCCTTGTACTTGTTTTGCTGGGCCAATTAAATTTACTAATGCAGTTAAATAGTATGGACCCATATCAATAACAGGTCCTCCTTCATTTTCTGCAAACCAACTTTCTGGATTTGGGTGGTAGGATTGAACTCCTGGAAATGCAAATATAGCATTTCCTAATTTAATATCACCAATCACACCATTATCAATTAACTCTCTAGTTTTTTGAATTCCTCCACCTAAAAATGTATCTGGAGCATTTCCTATATAAAGATTTTTTTCTTTAGCTAGTTCAAGTAATTTTTTTCCATCCTCAAAATTTACTGCCATTGGTTTTTCAGCATATGAATGTTTTCTATTTTCTAGAGCCATTTTAGAAACTTCGTAATGTGCACCCGGGATCGTCAGATTTAGAATTATTTCAATTTCTTTGTCTTTTAAAAGTTCCTCTACTGTTAAAGCTTCAATATTATAATGAATTGCACACTTTTTAGCTGCTTCCATATTTATATCTGCGCATTTAATTATTCTAATATTATTAAAATATTCTTGAGCTCTAAAGTAAGTTTCTGAAATATGGCCACAGCCAATAAGACCGACTTTAAAAATTTTGTTCATAAAGGTTTATACACCTTGTCTTTGTTTGCCTTTTCCTTCTTTGTAAAGTTTTAAAGCTTCTTCGTTTTCTTTAGTAGTCGGAATTTCTAGTGTAGGGCTATCCCAAAAAGCTGATCCCTCAACCCATTTATAAGCATGGGTTTTTATTGAAATAACGTATGTTACATCGGATGCTTTCGCTCTCTTGAATGCAGCTTCAAGATCTGAAATTGAATTAACATGCTCAGATTTAGCTCCCATACTTTCTGCATGTTTTGCAAAATCTACATCAACTAATCCAGGAGTATTAGAACTCTTTAATAAGTTATTATATTCTTTACCGCCTTTAAATAATTGAAGTCGATTGATAACTGCAAAACCACCATTGTCACAAACTATTATTATCAATTTGTTTTTTGTAATAACCGATGAATAAATATCTGTGTTATTTAATAAATAAGAACCATCTCCTACAAATGAAATTACTTCTTTATCTGGATTAGCCATTTTTATTCCAAGTGCTCCAGAAATTTCATAACTCATACAACTAAAGCCCCACTCTGTTTCATGAGTATTTAATTCTCTAGGTCTCCAAACTTGAACAACTTCACCAACCAAACCTCCTGCTGCAGTAACTGCAATATCTGTTGGGTCAGAGTTTCTATAAATTGCACCAATTACCTGAACATAACTTGGGACTTCTTGGTTTGTCGGCGCACTCTCTTTATCTATATGTTCATTCCATGATTTGAGTTCAGTTTGAGATTTTTTATTCCATTCTTCTCCAGCTTTCCAACTACCTAGTGCTTGTGAAAGCTCAGTTAATGAAACTTTAGCGTCTCCAATGACAGCTTGTGCTAAATGTTTATTAGCATCAAATCTTGATACATTTATTGAAACTAGTTTAAAATTTTCGTTTTCAAAATTTGCCCATGAACCAGTTGTAAAATCTGCAAGTTTAGTTCCAACCGCAATTGCTAAATCTGTTTCTTTTGCTAATGTATTTGTATTTTTTCCACCTAAACCGCCGATCTGGCCTGCAAAATGAGAGTGATCTCTTTTCATTGTAGAATATCCCATTACAGTTTGAGTTACTGGTATGTTGTGTTTAGTTGCAAACTGACTCAACTCATCCATTGCATTTGAGTAAAAAACTCCACCACCAGAAATTATAATTGGATTTTTTGATGACTTAATTTTTTCTGCTGCCTCTTTAATTTGAAATTCATCTGGTCTTGGTCTTCTAATCGCGTGAACTTTTTCATTAAAAAATTCTTCAGGGTAATCAAAAGTTTGTCCTTGTATATCTTGACTTAAAGCAATACATGCAGGACCACAATCTGCAGGATCTAACATAGTTTGAACTGCCGCTGGAAATGATTGAATAATTTGTTCTGGTCTAGTTATTCGATCAAAATATCTTGTTACAGGTTTAAACGCATCATTAGCTGTAATACCAGGATTATTAAAATGCTCAACTTGTTGCAATACTGGATCTGGCATTCTATTTGCATAAGTATCTCCAGGTAAAAATAAAATTGGCAACCTGTTACTCATAGCAACTGCAGCAGCTGTCACCATATTTGTTGCCCCCGGTCCAACTGAGGATGTTGCTACAAAAATTTGTTGTCTTCTTTTTGCTCTAGCATAACCAATTCCTGTAAGGGCCATATTTTGTTCATGGTGTCCTCTATATGTTGGAAGCTCTTTTTGATTTTCCTCTAGTGCTTGACCTAAACATGCTACATTTCCATGTCCAAAAATTCCAAAGACGCCTGGAAATAAAGGTTCTTTTTTACCATTAATTAATATTTTCTGAGCAATCAAATATTTTACAATTGCATGAGCACAAGTAAGGGTAATTTTCTTCATAAATATGTTTATCTTTTAATATGTATAGTGTTTATATATAATTCTATTTATAAATTAAAAAACCTAATTAAGTAAACTTAAAAATAAATTCTATGTACGAAAAATTTGGACAATTCATTGATGGTAAATGGCAACAAGCAGAAAAAAAAGAAACTTATGATGTAATTAACCCTGCAACTGAAGAATTAATTGGAAAAGCATCTAAAGCTTCATCTATTGAAGTGCAAAAAGCATTAAAGTCAGCAGAAAAAGGTTTAGAGATTTGGAAGAACACGGCGCCATGGCAAAGAGCATATGTGCTTAGAAAAATTGCAGACATGATGAGAGAGAAAAAAGATGTTATAGCAAAATGGTTAACTCTTGAAGTTGGAAAACCTCTTGCAGAAGCAGTTGGTGAAGTTGGTGGTGGAGCTGATATTTTTGAGTGGAATGCTGAAGAAACAAAAAGAATTTATGGTCAAACTCAACAAAGTAGATTTCCAGATACAAGGGTTCATGTTTATTATCAACCAGTTGGAGTTGTTGCAGCTTTAGTTCCTTGGAATTTCCCAATAGTTTTAGCATCTAGAAAAATTTCTACTGCTTTAGCTGCGGGGTGCTCTGTAATTTGTAAACCAGACGTAATTACTCCTGGTGCTGTAATGGAGTTAGTGAACATTTGCAAAGAAGCTGGTGTACCAGATGGTGTTGTTAGTCTTTTATCAGGTGATCCTGCTGAAATATCAAATGAGTTAATGGAGTCTGATATAATTAAAAAAGTGTCAGTTACTGGGTCAACTAGAGTTGGTAAAATTATTTTAAAAAAAGCAGCTGATAAAGTTCAAAGAGTTACGATGGAGCTTAGCGGACATTCACCTTTTATTGTGTGTGAAGATGTGGATATAAACAAAGTAGCTGATATAGCAATAACTAGTAAATTCAGAAATAACGGACAAGTCTGTATTTCACCTAACAGATTTTATATTCAAGAAAATAGAAAAGATGATTTCGTTAATGCTTTTATAGATAGAGCGAAAAAATTAAAAATTGGAAACGGTATGGACGAAGGTGTTGATCTTGGGCCCTTAACTACCGCTAAAAGATTGGAAGAAATAGAAAAACTAGTCGAAACTACTAAAAAAGAAGGAGCAAAAGTATTAATGGGTGGACAAAGACCTTCTGGTTTTAATAAAGGATATTATTACGAACCAACTGTTTTTGATGATGTAAAAGATAATTTTACAATAATGAAGGAAGAACCTTTTGGTCCACTAGTTCCAATATTAACTTTTAAAACCTTTGATGAAGTAATTGAAAGAGCAAATGATAACGACTTAGGTTTATGTAGTTACCTTTATACAAATTCCATGGATAAAGCTCATATTGGATCTGAAAAATTAGAGTCTGGTTGTGTTGCAGTAAATACTGGTGTTGTTGCAATTGCTGAAGCACCATTCGGAGGAATAAAACAAACTGGTTATGGTCGTGAAGGTGGGTCAGGTGCAATCAAAGATTATCTAAATGTGAAATATACTCACATGGGCTTAAAAATCTAAAAATGAGAAAAAATAAAGTTAAAGAAATGATGAAGGCAGGGAAACCTGTTATCAATGGTTGGCTTCAAATACCTAGTACTGTTTCAGCTGAAGTAATGGCTCATCAAGGTTGGGATTCTCTGACAATAGATATGCAACATGGCTTAGTTGATTACACTAATGCACTCCCAATGCTTCAAACAATTTCAACAACAGATGTAACCCCTTTGGCTAGAGTAAACTGGAATGAACCAGGTCAAATAATGAAAATTCTAGATGCGGGTTGTTATGGAATTATATGTCCAATGGTAAGTAATAAAGAAGAAGCAGAAAGATTTGTTCAAGCTTGCATGTACCCTCCTCATGGTTATAGAAGTTTTGGTCCGGTTAGAGGATTAATCTATGGAGGTTCAGATTATGCAAAACATGCAAATGATGAAATGCTCAAATTAGCTATGATCGAAACAAAAGAATCTTTAGAAAAGCTAGATGAAATTATGTCAACACCTGGTGTTGATGGAATTTATATTGGACCAGCTGATTTAAGTTTAGCAATAGGTGAAGAGCCTGGTTTTGATAGAGCAGAAAACACAAAAGCTTATTCGGAAATATTAAGAATATTAGAGCATGCAAAGAAAAACCATATCTTTGCTGGTATTCATAATGGTACACCTGAATATGCACAAAAAATGATAGGTAAAGGTTTTAATTTTGTAACTATTGGAGCTGATCAGAGAGCTTTAAGTGCTGGTGCAAAAACAGTTGTAGAAAAAATGAAAGGTTCTTCAAAAAAAGAAGAATCTAAAGCTTATTAATCTAGTTGATTTATAAATTCTTCAAATTGTTTTTTTTCTAAATTTGAAGATTGTTTCTTTCCTGGAAATTTTCCATTCATTGAATCTTTTTTAAAAGCCTTAAGAGCTTTTACTCTTTCTATTTTTATGTCATTTCTAAGTTTCAATAAATTTCCATACGCTTTTGAATGTCTTGGGGGATTTTCTGTATCACCACAGATATCTTCCATAAATAAATACATTACATCAGCGTTTTTACCTGAACCTAATGAAACAGTAACTATATCTGTACGCTTTGAAATTTCACCCATTACATTTTCAGGTATTACTTCACACTCAGCCGAAAAAGCACCTGCATCTTCTAATCTTTTAAACTTTTGAAAAAGTTCGTACGCTTCATCAGCAGTTTTACCCACAGCTCTTAAGCCACCAATCCAAGTAGATTTTCTTGGAACTAAACCTAAATGCCCCATTACCGGAACATCTTCCTTAGCCAGCATTTCAACTATATCCATACTTCTTGGTGTCATAACTGCATCTGCACCATTCTCCAATGCTTTAAAAGCTCCACGCATAACATCCTCTGCAGTTACAAACTCATTTAAAACTAAAGCAGCTGTTAAAAATAAATTTTTTGAACCTTCTCTTACAGGAATTACATTTTTTGCATTTGATATAATCATATCAAATCCTGCCTTTTCAGCTGCCTCGGCTTCTTCAACACTATTCGCTGTAACTTGTGTAAATTTTCTTTTTCCTTTTGCTGCTTTTAAATCCCCAACAGTCAAAGTTCGGTTTGCTGGTTTAGCAGCCCAAGTATAGATATTCTTCATTATTTAACACCTTTATAAAGAATATCTCTCCTATCAATAAATTCCTCAAAGGTTTTAATGGTGATTACTGAAGGTAATATAAATATAGATCTTTTGTCTCTCTCATTTCTTATAATTCTAAAATAACCTTTTTTTATTGCTGTATCGATATAAACATTTGAGGTTAAATATGATTTCTCTATTACTTTAAGTAATTGATTTTTAGTAATTGATTTATTTTTGTAATAAGCAAGCATAACCATATGCAACATTATCCAATGTTGTGGAGTTAAAGAAAACCAATTCAATAATTCATTAGCTAACCTTCCTTCAAAATCGCCAAGTGATATTTCTGCTAATTGAATTCTTTTTTGAGTAAGTTTTGGTATTTTTTTTTGTTCTTCAAAGTGCTTAGGATACTTGAACTGTCTTTTCATTTAAATAAATTTAAACTCATTGAGTTTTCTATTCAATACTATTTTTGCTTAATAGTTCTTTATAAATATTGTTTACTCTATGTACTTCTGTGGCAGTATTAAAATAACCTTCATATTCTATTTCATCAGGCGTTACATCAAAATGATAATGTCCTGCATCTCTTTCATGTTCATAAGAATGAAAATGAGTATGTTCACCAGACTCTCTGAGATTTAATTCTCCTCCAGTTGGATCACCCGTCCAAAGAACAGTATAACATTGTAATTTTGGTCCAACAGGTTCATAAAATTGAAGAAAATCTTTTACACATTTCATTTGTTTTGGATCATAATACTCATGTTTAATATCTTTATAATCAGGTTGCACGTGCGATCTTATTTTTCCATTTAATACTCTAAACACGCCAGCAAGAGATAAATGTTCATTATCTTTAATTTTTAAATTTTTTGATAAAGAAGACCTCATTGCTTGGGGCAAAGAACCTTGTTCTCCATTTCTACCTTTGATTTTTATTTTAATAACTTTTCCTTGTTTACCATCTGTGTAATAAATGTTTCCAAGTCCACCATGTTTTTTTGCAGAATACTTTTCAACAATACATTTTTTATCTGAGCTTACTCTTGCTATTATTGATTTAGATTCATCAGTAATTAAATTTTCATTTATAACTAATTCTCCACAGTGACCATCTAAACATGACATTGCGCCTGATCCAGCTCCTAAGGCATAGGATTTTTCAGAGTCAATCATTTTAGATATTTCTTGATAGTCAAACTCTGCACCAATAAATTTTGGATCATGCATATAAGGCTCTCCACCAACATCTATTATTTTTTGATTTCCACTTATTCCTTCTGATGGACAATCCCAATCTCTAAGATTAGGGCACTCTACTACTTCTACCTCAACTTTTTGGAAATTTTCAGACAATCCTTTTCTTAATGCATCTGAAATATCTAGTAATGAGTAATCTTTAAAAGTTCCTTTTTCTATTTTTAATTGCATGATGTTAATAAGCTATAATTTATTTTGCATAATGTCTATAGATAATATATATAATTTCTATACATAAATAATTTTAAATTAGGTAAAGATGATTAATAAAGATTTGAAAGTAGCTGTTCTTGGTGCAGGAGCAATGGGTTGCTTGTTTGGTGGTTTGCTTGCCGAAAAAGGTTTGAATGTAATTTTAATTGATGTTTGGAAAGAGCATGTAGATGCAATTAATAAAGATGGTTTAAAAATGGATGGACATGGTGGTGATCGAGTAATTAAAGTTAAAGCCACTTCAGATCCATCATCTTTAGATAAAGTTGATGCTGTTATTGTTATGTGTAAAGCTACAGCTTTAGAATCTGCATTAAATAGCATTAAAAATATCATAGGAGATAAAACAGTATTTATGTCTTTTCAAAATGGTATTGGTCATGAAGCAATTATTCAAAGCATTGTGGGTAATGAAAAAGTAATTGGTGGGACAACTACTCAAGCTTCAAATATTTTAGGACCAGGTCATATAATGAATCATGGTTCGTTACCATCTTGGATTGGTGAGTACGAAGGAGGAATTACTGATAGAATTAAAGAAATAGCAGATACTTTTACAGCACATAATCTTGAAATGATTGCTGCAGAAGATGTAAAGAAAAGAAAATGGATGAAGCTTTTTGCTTTAACAGCAATTGGACCGTTATCTGCAATTTTTGATCTTCATCACACTGATTTATACATCAATAACAAAGCAAACGAGGTATCTCGAGGGCTGGGCAAAGAAATAATTTTAGAAACTAGAGAAGTGGCTCTTGCTGATGGAGTTAATGTTTCAGAAGATGAATGCTTATTTATGTTCAATAAAATTGTAGATTCTATGCAAACCAACAAATCTTCAATGGCTTTTGATGTTCAATATAAGAGAAAGACTGAAATAGACTTTATTAGTGGTGCAGTTTCAAAAATAGGAAAAAAACATGGGATTAAAACGCCTTTAAATGATCTGATGTACAAAATGATTAAAGTGAAAGAAGGTATGTACAGCTAAATGCTCAGTACAAACAAATTAAAAAAAATCAAAAGTAACTTTCCTGTTTTAGTTGGAGACAACGTTGTTTCAAAAAATATCTGTAATTTATTAATTAAAGAAATCAGTAACTCAAAATCATTTGATGATATGATTATGGGAGGTAGAAGCAGGATTAATAAAGGCTCAAAAAATTTTAATTTATATATAAAAAATTCAATTAACTCTGCAAAGCTTTTTAAACTATTTAATAGCAAGTCTTTTTACAAAAAAATTGAAAATCTTTTTACAAAAAATTTTAAAGATGGATCATGGATAAATTTACATAAACCAAAATCATTTAATCCTAAAAAGTTCACTATTAAAAAAAAATTAAATTCTATTGAATTAAAAAAAATACTGGGAAACAATTACACTAATCCTAAAGTAAATTTAGATATAGACTTTTCAGTATCAAAAGGAGGATATAGATTAAGACCTCATAGGGATGATATAACTAGATTATATAATTTCTTAATTTATTTAACAGACATACCAAAAAAAAATGGCGGCTCTCTTACTATCTATAGAAAAAAAGCAAAAAAAAATTTAAGAAAAAGTTTTAGGAGATTTCCAAAAATAAGTGAGCTTGAAGTAGTCAAATCTTTTACTCCCAAAAAAGGAACTGTTGTTTTTTTTCAATCTACTCCAAATTCCTATCATGGAGTTAAGCGGTTTATTGAGAGAAATTGCCCAAAACGTTTTTTCATTTATGGTAGTTACGCTTTAAATAAACCTGTTATATGGAATTACAAAGGTGTCTCATATTATCCACATATAATTAGTACAAAAAAAAGAATGCTAACTTCTTTCCATGATGCAAACTATTTAACCACAGCACCAAAACATTGAAATTATCTAAATGATAAAATAAATTTTATTTATGACAAATAGTCTTCAAAAAAAACTATACGAGAACGGTTATCTAATCGTCAAAAATGTACTTAACTTTAGAAGAGACTTAAAACCAATTCTTAATGATATGGAATTTGTAATAGACTGTCTTATCCAAAAATATGCAAAAAAGAGAGACGTAAAAAAAGCTCTTAATTTCGATTTTAAAAAAAAATACTCTTATATTTCAAAACTTAATATTTATGATTTAGATCAATATTTTAATACAAGATTACCAAGAGATCATGTAAAGCGAGATAGCGATTATTTTGCAACCCAATCATTGTGGAATTTAATTACTAATAAAAATATTCTGGATGTTGTAGAAAAAATTTTGGGTAAAGAAATAATGTCTAACCCTGTTCAAAATACTAGAATTAAACAACCTGAAAAAAAATTACCAAAGGGTTCAATTAATGATGGTCTCAGTGGAAGAACACCTTGGCATCAGGATGCGGCAGTATTAAATACAAGAGGGCAAAAATTAACTGACATGGTTACTGTGTGGATTCCTTTTACTAAAACTACTAAAAAAAATGGATGCATGATTACTGTTAAAAAGATCAATAAAATGGGATTACTAAATCACATATCAGGATACAGAGGACAGGTAGAATTAAAAAATAGTGAATTATTAGATGATATGAAGCACATTTATTTAGAAGCAAACATTGGTGATGTGATACTTCTGCACAAACATTCAATACACTGCTCTTTGCCAAATAGATCAAATGATTTTAGAATAAGTGCTGATCTAAGATATAATGTTGCTGGACAACCATCTGGAAGAGAGCCTCTTCCTAATTTTTACGTTAGAAGTAAAAATAAAAAAAATATTAAAATTAAAAATTTTAAACAATGGCTAGCTCTCTGGGAAAAAGCTAAAGAAAAATGTATTCCAAGAAAATATGCTTTTAAATACCCATTACCTACATTTAAAACAAATGGAAGAGACTTATCAAAATTAATTTAATTTTAATTATTAAACTGAGTCCATTTACTGTTATTTTTACTAGAATTTAAAACAGTCTCTATAAACTTCATCCCTTCAACACCATCATAAATAGTTGGGTAACAGTCATCTAGCTCGTTATATTTTTCATTATTTATTTGAGCATTTAATTTTTTGGAAACATCGGTATAAATATTTGCAAAACCTTCTAAATATCCCTCGGGATGACCTGGTGGAATTCTTGTAACATCATTAGCTTCTTTGTTTGCGCTACCGCTACCTCTTGTTATTTTTTCAGTGGATTTTCCAAATTTTGTAAAATACAAATAATTTGGATCCTCTTGTTTCCACTCTAAACCACCATTTTCACCATACACTCTTATTTTGAGATTATTTTCATTACCAACTGCAACTTGACTAGACCATATTGCCCCTTTTGCACCACCTTTAAATCTAAGCATGATTTGTGCATTATCATCTAGTTTTCGACCTTTCACAAAAGTATGAATGTCAGCTGATAGCTCATCCAATTCTAAATCAGTTATAAATCT
>CACFEM010000013.1 GCA_902565325.1 uncultured Pelagibacteraceae bacterium | reverse complement strand
GAAGCGGGAAAAGATTTAGGAATTAAACCTTTTGGAATTAGGGCAATGAATAGCTTAAGAGTAGAAAAATCTTATAAACTAGTTGGTACAGAATTATCAATTGAATACTCACCATACGAGTCTGGTCTTGATAGATTTGTTCACCCAAATAAAGGAAACTTTATTGGATTAGAGGCACTTAATAAATGGAGAGAAAAAGGTTTTGATAATAAATTAGTTACTTTAGAAGTTCATAACACTAAAGATGCTGATGTGCTTGGAAATAACCCAATTTTTAAAGACGGAAAAGTTGTTGGAAGAGCAACTGGAGGCGAATTTGGATTTAGATTAGATAAATCAATAGCTCTTGCAATGGTTAAGCCAGATTGTTCAAATGTGGGCGACAAATTACAAGTTGATATATTAGGTGAAATGTACGACGCTACTGTTTTAGATGAGAGTCCATATGATTCAGAAAATAATTTATTAAGAGCTTAATGAAAATTTTAGTAGCTGTAAAAAGGGTTATTGATTACAACGTTCAAATCAGAGTTAAAGAAGACGGAACGGGTGTAGTTACTGACAATGTTAAAATGTCAACCAATCCTCCTGATGATAATGCAATTGAAGAGGCTGTAAAAATTAAAGAGGCTGGTAAAGCTACAGAAGTAGTTGCAGTAACTGTTGGAGAAGAAAAAGCTCAAGAAACAGTTAGGAAAGCTTTAGCAGTTGGTGCAGATAGAGGTATTCATGTAAAAGTTGATGGAATTCTAGAGCCACTCGCTGTTTCAAAAATTTTACAAAAAATAGTAGATAAAGAAAAACCAGATTTAGTATTTATGGGTAAACAAGCAATCGATGACGATTGTAATCAAACAGGCCAAATGTTGAGTGCTTTATTAAATTGGCCACAAGCAACATTTGCCTCTAAGATTGATGTTAAAGATAATAAATTAGAAGTAACTAGAGAAATAGATGAAGGTCTTGAAACAATTGAAATAAATGTTCCAGCTATTGTAACTTGTGATCTTAGACTGAATGAACCAAGATATGCATCACTACCAAATATAATGAAGGCTAAGAAAAAACCTATAGAGGAAGTTGCTGCTTCTGATTTAGGTGTGGATGTATCACCAAGATTAGAACAATTAAAAGTAGAGGAACCTCCAAAAAGAAAAGCAGGTATAAAAGTAGCAAATGTTGCTGAATTAGTTCAAAAGTTAAAAAATGAGGCGAAGGTAATTTAATGGCAGTTTTACTTATAGCAGAACACAATAATAAAGAATTAAGACCATTTACTCTTAATGCAGCTACAGCAGCATCTCAAATCGATTCAGATGTTCATGCTGTAATTATTGGTCAAAATTCTGCAGATGCTGCAAAACAATTATCTGAACTTCCATTAGTAAAAAAAGTATTAATTGTAGAGGGAGCTCACTATGAAAACTTCACAGCAGAAAATTTTGCTCCAGTGATTGTTAAACTAGCAGAAAATTATTCTCACATTGTTTGTTCAGCTAATACATTTGGAAAAAATTTGATGCCACGAATTGCAGCTCATCTTGACACATCGCAAGTAAGTGACATCATTAAAGTAATATCACCAGATACTTTTTTAAGACCAATTTATGCCGGTAACGCTTTTGCAACAATTAAGAGTAATGATGCTAAAAAGTGCGTTACAATCAGACCCACTTCTTTTGATCCATGTGAGAGTACAGGTGGATCAGCCCCAATTGAAAAAGTGGATGCTAGTGAAGAGTTTTCAAATACAAAATTTATCAAAAGAGAGGAAATTAAATCTGATCGACCTGAACTTGGAACAGCAAGAATTGTTGTATCAGGTGGCAGAGGAATGCAAAGTGGGGACAATTTTAAATTAATTACAGAAATTGCTGACAAACTAGGGGCAGCAATTGGAGCATCCAGAGCAGCAGTAGATGCTGGATACATAAGTAATGATCATCAAGTAGGTCAAACAGGAAAAGTGGTAGTACCAGATCTATATATCGCTGTTGGAATTTCAGGTGCTATTCAACATTTAGCAGGAATGAAGGAAAGTAAAGTTATAGTTGCAATTAATAAAGATGGTGAAGCTCCAATATTTAGTGTTGCAGATTATGGACTTGAAGCTGATTTATTTGAGGCACTGCCTCAGTTCATGGAAGAGCTGAACAAATTAAACACTATACAAAAATAATCCTTACAGTTAAAAACTAGAGTATGTCTAGAGAATCAATGGAATATGATGTTGTAATCATTGGTGGAGGACCATCAGGATTATCAACTGCAATAAAGTTAAAACAATTAGATCCAAATCTAAATGTTTGTTTATTAGAAAAAGCATCAGAGATTGGAGCTCATATTTTAAGTGGAAATGTATTTGAAACGCGTGCTCTAGATGAATTACTACCAAATTGGAGAGAATTAAATTCTCCAATCAAAACAAAAGTAAATAAAGAAAAATTTTTATTTTTAGGAAAAACCAAATCTTTAAGTTGGCCAACTTGGTTACTACCTGCGGTGCAACAAAATCATAAAAATTATATTATCAGTTTAGCAAATCTGTGTAGATGGCTTGCAGAACAAGCTGAGAATCTAGGTGTAGAGATTTTTCCAGGATTTCCAGCAAGTGAAATTTTATATAACGAAGATGGATCTGTTAAAGGTGTTGCAACTCAAGATATGGGTATAGATAAAGATGGTAATAAAAAAGATAGTTTTGAACCAGGTATTGAGCTTTTAGGTAAAGTAACTGTTTTTGCCGAAGGGTGTAGAGGTCATTTAGGAAAACAATTGATTGAAAAATTTGAATTAAATAAAGGTAAAGATCCTCAACAATATGGAATTGGTTTTAAAGAAATATGGGAAATAGAGGATAAAAATCACGAAGAAGGCTTAGTTATGCATACAGCTGGTTGGCCATTAGATAACAATACATATGGTGGTAGTTTTATGTATCATGCCGAAAATAAACAAGTTTTTCTGGGCTATGTAATTGGTTTAGATTATCAAAATCCACATTTATCACCTTATGATGAATTTCAGAGGTTTAAAACACATCCAGCAATAAAAAAAATTATAGAAGGTGGAAAAAGAATTTCTTACGGTGCAAGAGCTTTAATTGAAGGTGGATTTCAAAGTTTGCCAAAAATGTTTATGCCCGGAGCTTTGTTAGTTGGTTGTGATGCTGGAACTTTAAATATGCCAAAAATTAAAGGTTCTCATACAGCGATGAAAAGTGGGATTATTGCAGCCGAAACTATTAATGAACACTTAAAAGAAAACAAAGATTTATCTATCTATGAGGATAAATTTAAAAATAGCTGGTTACATAAAGAGCTTTATGAAGCTAGGAATGTGAAACCTAGTTTTAGCTGGGGATTAATTTTAGGAATAATTTTCACAGGTATCGATCAAATTTTATTTAGAGGAAAACTTCCTTTTACTCTTAAACATAAACATGCTGATCATGAAACATTAAAACCCGCAAATCAAATGCCAAAAATAGATTATCCAAAATATGATAATGTGATAACTTTTGATAAAACAAGTTCAGTTTATCTAACAGGAACCAATCATGCAGACAATCAACCAGTTCATCTGAAACTTAAAGATCCTGATTTACCAATAAATTATACTTTAGAAAAATTTGATGAACCTGCTCAAAGATATTGTCCTGCAGGTGTGTATGAAGTTCAAAAAGAAAATGATGTAAATAAATTTGTGATCAATTCTCAAAATTGTATTCATTGTAAAACTTGTGATATTAAAGAACCTTCCCAAAATATTACTTGGGTTACTCCAGAGGGTAGCGGCGGTCCAAGATACGGAAATATGTAAATTAGGACAAGTCTATTGCAAACTTTTTTAAAGTTTCAATAGGTACATATTTAAGAGTATTTTCGTGGGTTCTTTTCAAAAATATTGGACATCCTTTACCGGCTTCAACTGCTCTTGCATACCAACTAGCACACAAACACCATCCATCTCCATCTTTTAAACCTGGAAACCCAAATTCAGGATGTGGAGTAATCAAATCATTACCTGCCTCTTTCATCCACTCTAAGCATTCGGTAGTAACTTTAGCACAGACTGTATGAAGTCCATGATCATTCTCGTCAGTATTACAACAACCATCACGAAACCATCCTGTTAAAGGATCATTTGAACATTCCTCTAAGTCTTCACCTAAGACATTTTTTTGTTTTTCACTCATTTAAATTTTTGTTGGGTTTGGTTGTCCTTTATAAACTTCTTCTGGATCAAATTTTTTTTCTTTTTCAAGAAATTTCATTTCAACTTTTCTTCCATTTTCTATTGGTCCCATTGGAATTGATCTATAAAAACATGATCTATATCCTACATGACAGCTAGCCCCATCACCTATATCAACTGTTAACCATATTGAGTCTTGATCATCATCAATTCTAATTTCTGTTACTTTTTGAGTAAAACCACTTGTTTTACCTTTATGCCAAATAGCTTTTCTTGATCTGCTAAAATAGTGTGCTTCTTTTGTTTCAATTGTCTTTTTAAGAGCTTCTACATTCATATATCCATGCATTAAAATATCCTTTGTTTTTGAACACATAGTAATAACTGGGATTAACCCATCATTATCAAATTTGGGTGATAGAAGGTTTCCTTCTTCAATATCATAGATATTTTCTCTTTTTTTGAACATACGGGGTGATTATTTAGCACATATCTAAATATATTAAATATTTTTAAATTGAGGTATTTACTGTATAAAAAGGCGCTATGAAATTAGTAAAAGACACAGACAACAATAATTTAGAAACCAAAAAGGTTTCAGATAAAGAGGCAGAAGAGGCTATTAGAACAATTTTGTCCTGGATGGGAGAAGATCCCAAAAGAGAAGGATTGCTGGAAACCCCTAAAAGAGTTGTAAAAGCATTTAAAGAATATTTTCAAGGCTATAACGAGGACGCAAATAAAGTGTTAGATAAAACTTTTGGTGATGTAGAAGGTTATAGTGATATGGTGGTTCAAAAAAATATTTCGGTGCAAAGTCACTGCGAACATCATATGGCTCCAATTATTGGGAAAGCACATGTTGCCTATATACCAAATGAGAGAGTTGTGGGATTAAGTAAAATTGCAAGAGTAGTTGAAATATTTTCAAAAAGATTACAAACACAAGAAAGATTAACTGTTCAGATTGCAAATTCTCTTATGGAAGCATTAGATGCAAAAGGTGTAGCTGTTACAATAGATTCAACCCATCAGTGTATGACTATGAGGGGTATTAAAAAAGAACAAGCAACAACTGTAACTAATTTTTACTTAGGTCAATTTAAAGAAGATCTGAGTTATCAAAATAGATATTTACGATTTATCAGCACTGAGTTAAAAGACTAGTGTGTCTGACCAATTTAAAGCACTAATTCTTAATCAAGAGGGTGAAAACTTCTTACGTGAAGTTAAATCTATTGATAAAAGTTTTCTAAAGCATGGAGATGTAACTGTAAAAGTAGATTATTCTGACCTTAATTTTAAAGATGGAATGATTTTAAAAAACGGTGGACGATTAGTAAAAGAATTTCCACATATTCCAGGAATAGATTTTTCAGGAAAAGTAATTGAAAGTGAAAATTCAAAATTTAAAGAAGGAGATGAGGTAATTTTAACCGGATTTAGAGTTGGAGAAATATTCTTTGGCGGATATTCACAAATTGCAAAAGTAAATGCAGAATTTTTAGTAAAAAAACCAGATAGCTTAACAACTAAACAAGCCATGATTTTAGGTACTGCAGGTTTTACCTCCTTAATGAGCGCTTTTGCAATTCAAGCAAGGGAAAGTATTTTATTAGGTGAAAAAGTTAATGATGTTTTAGTTACAGGTGCAACAGGTGGAGTTGGTAGTATAGCAATTATGGCATTAACTAAATTAGGTTACAACGTTACTGCAGTAACTGGAAAAGATTCTAAGTCAGATTATTTAAAATCATTAGGTGCTAAAAACATTATAAATAGGGCTGAATTTGATAAAGATCCAAGACCAATAGATAAGGGTTTATGGGATGGAGTAGTTGATACTGTAGGTGGAAAAATTTTAGCAAACGCAATAGCGCAAACAAAATCAAATGGAATTATAGCAGTTTGTGGAAATGCAAACAGTAATGAGCTTAATACAAATTTACTTCCTTTTATGTTAAGAGGTATTAAAGTATGGGGAATGGACTCTGCTAATTGCAGTATCAAAAGAAGAGAATTTATTTGGGGCGAGGCATCAAAATTAATTGATTTTGATTTAATTGAAAAATCAGTTTTGACTGTTAGTTTGGAGGAATTAGTTGAAACTTATCCAAAAATTTTAAAAGGTGAAATTGCTGGAAGAGTGTTAGTTGATTTAAATAAATAATGGATTGGGATAAATTAAAAATTTTTCATGCTGTAGCAGAAGCAGGTAGTTTTACGAATGCTACTGTTAATTTAAATCTTAGCCAATCAGCAATTAGCAGACAAATACAATCATTAGAGCAAGATTTAAAAGTGCAGTTGTTTGAAAGACATGCAAGAGGCTTAACCCTCACACAAAATGGAGAATATGTTTTTAAAACTGCTCATGAGGTGATTAGCAAACTTAAAGAAGTTGAAACATCATTAGGTGATCAAAAGAGTAAACCAACTGGAAAATTAACAATCACAACTGTAAGAAGTTTCGGAACACATTGGTTAACACCAAGAATTCAAGAATTTATGACACTTAATCCAGAAATTGAGATTGAACTAGTTTTTGATGATAAAGAATTAGATTTGAGTACTCGTCAAGCTGATATTGGGATTTTTATGAGAAGACCAAAACAGCTTAACTATATTCAGAAAAAATTAGTTGATATTAAGTATTATATTTATGGATCAAACAAATACTTAGAAAAAAATGGGATGCCAAAAACAGTTAATGATTTAAACAAACATAAATTTATTTCATTTGGAAAAGGTGCTCCTTCGCCAGTTTATAATCCTGATTGGGCACTTAAAATAGGAATGCACGATGGGAAAAAAAGAAAATCTATTATGAAGGTTAATAGTGTAAGTGGTTTATTATATGGTGTTGAATCTGGAGTAGGGTTGGCAGCATTGCCAGAATATTTAGTTTCAAATACTAGTAATATAATTAAAGTACTTCCAAAAGTAGAAGGACCAATAACAGAAGCACACTTTGTATACCCACAATCCTTGAAAAACACAGCTAGAGTTCAAGCTTTCAGAAATTTCTTATTCAGTAAAATTGGCGACTGGAAATAGAAAATAGGCAAAAACCCCTTAAATTATTAATAAATCTAAATCTGCGACACTATTGCGATTGATAATCATTCGCATTGAGAATAGTTCTCATTCTCAACAATAACGTAATAATTTAAGGAGTTTAATGAGAAAATTATCAACTTTGGCGTTAATTACATCTTTATTCCTATCAACTTTTGCGATTGCGAATGAAGTAAATGTATTTAATGCAAGACATTATAAGGCTGATGCTGAAATGTATGGAAAATTTACAGCAGCTACAGGAATTAAAGTAAATTTAATTAATGGTAAATCAGGAGCTTTAGAAAAAAGAATAGCCGAAGAAGGAGCAGATTCTTCAGCTGATTTATATATTACTGCCGATGCTGGAAGATGTGGTGCTATGGATGCAAAAGGTTTGCTTCAAGGTGGTTTATCATCTGAAACAATTAAAGCGTCTGTTCCAAAAAACTTTAGAACTAACAAATGGGTTGGAGTAGCAAAAAGAGCAAGAATTATTTATTACTCACCTGAAAGAGTTAGTGGTGCTGAGTTGTCAGGTTTAACTTATGAAGGTTTAGCTGATCCAAAATGGAAAGGTAGATTGGTAATAAGAAAATCTAGTAACATTTATAATAAATCACTTGTAGCTTCATTAATTGCAAATAATGGAAAAAAAGCTACAGCCGAATGGGCAAAAGGTGTTGTTTCTAATATGGCAAGAGAGCCAAAAGGAAACGATAGAGCTCAAATCATGGCTGTTGCAGCAGGAGAAGCTGATATTGCTGTAGCTAATACTTATTATTTAGCACTTATGCTTTCAGGTAAAAAAGGTGCTGAACAACAAGAAGCTGCAAAAAAAGTAAAAGCGTTTTTCCCCAATCAAAATGATAGAGGAACACATATGAATATTAGCTGTGCTGCTTTAGTTAAAGGAGCGCCTAACAAAGCAAATGCGATTGCACTTGTTGACTTTTTATTATCACCAGAATCTCAGGAACACTTTACGAACAATACGTTTGAGTTTCCTATGATTGGTGGTGTCTCTCCAAGTCCATTAGTAGTAAATAATTTAGGGCTAGACTTTAAACAAGATTTAGCAACTAAAGTTTCAACTTATGGAAAAAATCAAGCTGCTGCATTAGAAGTTATGACAGCTGCTGGTTGGAAGTAACATATAGTGAAAAAGAATTTATTTAATTTTGATTTAAGTAATTCTTCTGTCATGAGCGGTTCACTTGAGGGTCAGATAACATGTGAACCATGCTCATCAGAATGTGAAAAGATTAAAAGAAAAATAAATAATAGAAAATTATCTGAGATTGAAAAAGACGAGGCTCTAGACATCCTCACTCCTTTTAAATGACGATATATTTCTTTTTATACGGTGCCCACGTCACTCTCCTTTAGGATCTTTACCCTTTCCTAAAAATAATTGTCGTGGGCATTAAAAAAATATGATTAAAGGATTTAAAATACCCCAAGTAACTTTTAGAATAAGAGAAGGTGACACTTCGGATAATGAAATTGCATGTGCAATTGGAGGGAAGTGGACAAATAAATCTACCGATGATTTTTTTAAAAATAAAAGAGTAATTTTATTTAGTTTACCTGGTGCATTTACACCAACATGCTCCTCTCAACAATTACCTGGATTTGAAAAAAATGCTGATGAATTAAAAAAACTTGGCATTGACGAAATTTATTGTTGTTCAGTAAATGACTCATACGTCATGAATGCTTGGGCAAAAAAAATGTGTATTTCTAATGTTAAAGTAATACCAGATGGATCAGGACTTTTTACAAAATATATGGGAATGTTAATCTCCAAAGACCATGATGGATTTGGCCAAAGAAGTTGGAGATATATGGCAGTTATTAATGACGGCATTGTTGAAAAATGGTGGCAAGAGCCTGGAATTAATAATTCAGGCTCAGATGATGACCCATATATAGAAACAACACCAGAAAATACACTAAAATATCTTTCTGCATCAAAGTAAAATCATATTAAAAAAATTTTTTTATATTATAAGACCCTTAATGTTAAAGAATTTAAATATCTGGTTTCTATCCTCTTTATTGGTGTCTATAGGCGTATTAATTCCAATAGTTACAGTTTTTTTTAGTTTTTTTGAAGAGACCTCAAATTATTATCAAGTATTAAAAGATACTTTTTTATTTGAATATATTTTTAATTCTTTCGCACTACTATTCTGTGTCTTAATCTTAACATTTATAATAGGTACTACATCTGCATACTTGGTTTCATTTTATAAATTTCCTTTTAGTGATTTCTTTAAATGGGTCCTTATACTTTCTTTCGCTGTTCCACCTTACATTTATGCATATTCTTTGACGGCCTTTTTTGAAAATTATGGTACAGCTTTTACAATATTGACAAATTTATTTGGAGAAGGGGAATACAACAAACATATCCCAAAGTTCGATGGTCTTCTTGGAGCAGTACTTTCCCTTTCATTTTCATTATACGCTTATGTATATATTCTTTCTAGAGCCTCATTTTTATATCAATCTCAAAACTTAATTGATTTAGGAAGAAGTTTAGGTTTTTCAAAATTTAAATCTTTATATTCATTAATACTTCCAGCTGCTAGACCAGCTATAGTCGCTGGATTATCTCTTGTTGCAATGGAAACATTAGCAGAATTTGGTGCAGTTGATTTTTTTTCAATAAACACCTTAACCACTGGAATTTATAATTCATGGATTGCATTTGATGACTTGGCTTTTTCAAATAGATTGTCCTTTTTCTTACTAATATTTATATTTGCATGTTTTATAATTGAGAATTTTTCTAGAAAAAAAGCTAAATACCATTTTAATTCAAGAGGTGGATTTAAACAAAAAGAAAAAATTACATTGTCTGGAAAAAAATCTTTTTTTGCATTTTTGTTTTGTTTTATTATTTTCTTTTTAAGTTTTTTATTTCCTTTAAGCCAAATGTTATATTGGACAATTAAATTTCCAGAAAATCTTTTTGATATCGATGTAATTTCACTTACTTTAAATACAATTTATTTGGTGATTTTATCTAGCATAGTTTTGATTTTGTTTTCTTTAATTTCAAATTATGGAAACAGAGTATCTAAAAATAAGGTTTTAAATTTTTTATCAACTATATCCATATCGGGTTATGCTATTCCAGGTGTTATTTTAGCTGTAGCATTTATTACTTTTATTGCTTGGTTTGATGAAAACATTGTTAAAACTCTAGGATTTTTGTCTATTAAAAAAATCTTTATTGGTTCTGTGCTTGGTCTTGTTTTAGTTTATTTTATAAGATTTTATTCATTAGCATTTAATGGAATTAAGTCAGGCTATGAAAAAATAAATATTTCAGTTGATGAAAGTTCATATCTGCTTGGTTATTCCAAAAAGAAAACCTTCATGAATATTCACGTTCCTTTCTTAAGAAATTCTCTTTTATTTGTAGCTATATTGATTTCTTTAGAAATAATAAGAGAGTTACCAATAACCCTTATTTTAAGACCATTTAATTTTGAAACTTTTGCTACAACAGCTTATATATCTGCATCTGAGGATCTGTTAGAAGCTGCAGCAGTTCCATCATTATTTTTAATTTTAATTGCATCTATATTTATTATGTTTACATCTAAATATATTCTAAGAGAAAAATGAAAAATAATTTTTTAGAGATTAAAGGTGTTGATTTTATAATTGGTGGAAAAACCAAAGTTAAAAACGCTTCATTTGCAATTGAAAATGAAGGAGAAACTTTGTGTATTTTAGGTCCCTCAGGAATTGGAAAAACAACAATCCTTAGAACAATAGCTGGTTTGGAGAATATTGAGAAAGGCTCAATTAAATTAAATGGAAAATTGATGTCTTCTAAAGATAAACATGTTGAGCCTGAAGATAGAAATGTATCTTTAGCTTTTCAAGATAATAGCTTATTTCCACATTACACTGTTGAAAAGAATATATTATTAGGCACTGAGAGAAATAAAATAAAAAAGAAAAAAAAACTAACTTTTAAAGAGATTATTGATTTACTAGATATTTCAAAAATACTTAAAAAATATCCTCATGAAATAAGTGCTGGGGAGGCCCAAAGAGCTTCTCTTGCAAGATCTTTACTAACACAACCTGATCTTTTGTTATTAGATGAACCGTTATCAAATGTTGATCAAAGTTTTAAAGAAGAAATTCAAGTAAGATTAAAAAAAATTTTAAGTAAATTAAAAATTACAACAATAATCGTTACTCATGACTCTTATGAAGCTTTTTATTTAGGTCATAAATGCGCAATTATATTAGATGGTCAAATAAAACAGTTTGACGATCCTTATAATGTTTATCATTTTCCAAACTCAGTCGAAGTAGTAAATTTTTTAAATCGTGGAATTTTAATTCCAGCAAAAGTAACTGGAGAAAATTCGTTAGAAAGTGAAGATCTTGGAACAATTAATGGAAATTTTATTAAGCATTATCCAAAAGGATCAAATGTGCAATTATTATTACAACCAGAGGATCTTGAGCACGACGATAAAAGTAATCTAAAATTAGAGGTAGTTGACAGAAAATTTAGAGGAACCAACTTTATTTATACCTTAAAAACTAGCAGTGATTTGTTAATACCAGTATTTGTTCATTCTCATCATGAACATCAACATGAAGCTGACGAAAAGTTTGGAATTAAAAGACCGATTCATATTGATCACATAGTTTGTTTTTAATAAAACAAGCAAATGCTTACTAAAAAACAATTATTCACTCGTGGGATGTTAGATATTTCTCCACATATGCTTTCAGTAATTCCATTTGGAATAATTTGTGGAGCAATCGGTGTTGAACTTGGATTTCATCCGTATTTGGTCTACGCAATGTCTTTCATAATTTTTGGTGGAGCTTCACAGATAGTATTTTTGCAGTTGTTATCAGGAGGTGCATCTAGTTTAGTTGCCGTTGCATCTGTTGGAATTATAAATTCCAGACATCTATTATATGGAGCTGTTTTATCTGAATATTTAGAAAAATTATCTTTTATAAAAAAATTATTAATTTCTTATGTTGTTGTAGATCAAGGCTTTGCAGAATCTAATAAGTTTTTCAAAAAAAATAGAGGTGAAGAATTTTTACATTATCATTTAATTGGCACAGGTTGTACAATGTGGGTTTGTTGGCAGATAGCAACATTATCAGGCATTGTGTTAGGATCATTTGTTCCGGAGGAACTTGGATTAAAATTTGCAATTCCTCTAACGTTTATAGCAATTGTTGTTCAGGATTTAAAAAAATTAGACCATGTAATTGTAATGATTACTTGTGGTTTAAGTTCACTGTTATTTTTTGATGCTCCATTTAAATCTTACATAATTATTTCACCAATAATTGCTTTATTTGTAGCAGCGCTGCTATTGAGGTTAAAAAAATGACACTTACTTCAATTATTTTTGCCGGAATATTAACTTACTTCACTAGAATGACTATGATTGCTTTAATAAGTAGAGATATGCTGGGAGAAAAAATTAAAGCAGTTTTGGAATACGTTCCTTCTGCAGTATTCCCAGCAATAATATTTCCAGGAATATTTATAAATGATTTTGGAACTTTTATAGAAATGAATGATCCTAAAATTTTTGGAGCATTAGTTGCTGTAATTGTAGGTTATTTCTCTAAAAATATTATTGCAACAATTTCAGCTGGATTAGTTTCTTATTGGTTTTTAATATTTGTAGTCTTTAATTAGCACCTAACTTAATATTTCTACTTACATTGATATCTATTAATTTTGGTTTTGCTAAATTTAGGTTTGACATAAGCTCAACATATTCATCAACATTTCTAACCTGCAATCTTGGATTAAATTTTTTTTCATTACCAATTGTACTTGATACTTTGCCGTTATAATCATGACCAGGATACAAAATGGTGTCTTCGGGTAATTTTAACAATCTATTAAAGATTGAATTATAAGCATCTTTTGAACTACCATTTTGAAAATCAGTTCGACCAGTGCCATTAATTAAAAGAGTATCTCCTGAAAACAAATAGTTATTCATCAAGAAACTATAACTGTCAGAAGTATGACCAGGTGTATACATCGCTTTAATTTCTATTTGGTCAATTTTTATTATTTCATCATCTTTTACTTTAATTTCTACAGCATCAGCAGGTGTGTGTTCCCCCATTAGCGTAGAGCAATTTGTTGCTTGCTTAAGTTTACTTGCACCAGTTACATGATCAGCATGAATATGGGTATCTATTACCTTAACTAGCTTTAAATCTAATTCTTGGAGTAACTTTATGTAGCTTTCAACATTCTCAATTACTGGATCAATTATGACTGCCTCGCGACCTTTTGCCGACGCAATTAAATATGTATAAGTTGATGATTTATTATCGAAAACTTGTCTAAAAATCATTTATCATTAATATCAAATTATAATGAATACCTCTACATTTCATTGGTCTTGTAGACATACCTGGAAAAGAAGCGCAAAAAATACAGCCTGGTGTGTACTTGGTTGTGCCATTGGAGATTTTGGGACAATATTATTTTTTCAATTAACTCAAATTCCTTTTCCAGTTTTAGGAATAATGATTTTAGCAATAATCAACGGATTGATTACAAGTATTATTCTAGAAACAATAATTTTAATGACACAAAATTTTAATTTTGTTAACGCTTTCAAAACAGCTTGTGGTATGAGTTTAATTTCAATGGTTAGTATGGAAATCATGATGAATTTAACTGACTATGTTTTAACTGGAGGCGCAATTTTAACATGGTGGGTGGTACCAATAATGCTTATTGTAGGTTTTTTAACTCCTTGGCCTTATAATTATTGGAGATTAAAAAAATTTGGAATTGCTTGCCATTAACATTAAAGAATTTTTTTTAATAAATTGTCCCCAAAAAATAGTTTGTGAACAATAACTGCAGAAATATGAAGCACTATTAAACCGATAAGGGTATAATTCGAAAGAATATGAATTTCAAAAAACTGATCTGCTAAATCAAAATTTTCATTAATTTGAATTTCCTTAAACAATATTGTTAATGTTTCCCCATTAAATAATTTTTTTAATATTCCTGAAATTGTTATTGATAAAATAGCAATATATAAAAGCACATGGTTCATTTTTGCTAAAAACCTTTGTCCTTTAAAAATACTTGGATCTAATTTTGGAGTTGGATTAAGTATATTATTTATTAATCTAATTATTATTATATAAAACACAGTTAAACCTAACGTAACGTGTATATCTTCAATAGTTATTCTTTGATCACCAAAATCTAAATCAACTAGATAAAAACCCAAAGGTATTTGTATGAATAGAATAGCTGCGCTGAGCCAATGTAACACCTTTGAGATAATTCCATACTCTGTTAAGGTATTTGTTACATGCATAATTTATTTAATCACATAAAAAAATATATTAAAATAATTTTATTCTCAATTTTAAGCATATTTTTCGTCTCATCTTCTAATGCTGAGTTGACAGTTGAAGAAATTATTAAAAGTCGACAAGCATTGTTTAGTAAAAACTATAGTACAGCTAAAAGGGTTCAGGCTTTCTCTTCAAAAGGAGACTTTGAAAAAGCAAAAAAACTTATGATTGAAATGAGTGAAAATTATAAAGTTTTAATAGATCTATTTCCTGAAAATACTCAAGAGGGTTTTGATACTGAAGCTTTACTTACAATTTGGGATGAAAAAGATGACTTCAATGCATTAATGCAAAAAGCCTCTAATGATATGACAAAACTCGTTTCAGTAATCGAGGATGCGGATGATATTCGAGGTACATTAACTAAATTTATGTGGAGCAATTGTAAGGCTTGTCATAGTAATTACAGAGAAGAACATTAGTTACCAAGTAGGAATGATACCTCAAAAAGTTAAAGATCATATTGAAGAATATATTAGCCAGGAAGTTTATGTTCAGATAGCTATTATTAAGGGCAAAGAGAAGGTTTCAACAGAAACAGCTATTGATAAATATTTTAACACAAATCACTTTAAAGATTTTTCAGAAGGTAAACCTTATTTTCATTTCATTGATGGATTAAGAGATAAATGCCTTGGAAAACTTAAAGATTCTCCTATGAGAGATAAGGCAACACAGGACGAAACTATTAAATTATTGCAGAAAAAATTAAATGATCTAACTGATGATGAGCTTGAAGACACGTATTGGGAAATAGAAACAGGAGAATTTTTTTCAGGAGAGCAAATAAAAGAATTAGAAAAAAATTGCAGTGAATTAATTAAAGAGCTTAATCTTTTAAATAAAAATAAAGTAGAAGTTCAAAAAACTATTATGAGTTTTTGTGAAAACTATGAAAAGTTGTGTCAAAAAAAATACCCAGAAGCTCCACTTCCACTAGAAATATTAAAATCTGTAAATTAGTTTTTAAAGGGTTCGCTCTTTAAGTGTATACCTAAAGAGCTCCCTTGTATCGCCTCTTTGGCATTATAATTCCGAGAGGAATTTATTTTTCGTTATATTTTTGAAATATGAGCTGTTCAGCTAAGTATCAGGTGGTGAAAGTATTAACATAAACCTCCTTCTATAAAAAAGGTAATTATTATTAATATAATTTCAATTTATTTATTTTAATTTTGAGTAAAT
Organism: uncultured Pelagibacteraceae bacterium; assembly: GCA_902565325.1. The sequence goes on along the minus strand of CACFEM010000013.1, from coordinate 6,070 downwards.
ATATTTATTGAATACAACCTAGTGCTTTAGTAGATTCCCGCTAACTTAAGTTACTTCCAAAATTATTTTTTATTTATTAATTCACTGATAAAATTTTCACCGTAACCGTCATCAACAGCTTTTTGAAAATAATTTTTATTTACTTCAGCAACTTTTTCAGCTTCAGGAAAATCTTTTAACAAGTCTTGAATATAAGTTAAATCTTTTACAGAATTACTTGCGGTAAATTTAAATCCAGTAAAATCACCTTTTAACAGATTATCGAAAACTCGGTTCAAAGCTGCAGAATTTCCAGAACCAAGTTTTGCAACATCAAATACTTTTTTTAAGTCTAAACCCATCTCTGTAGCACTTTTAGCCAAATGATTGACTAACGCAGCATTTCCAAGGGATAAAAAATTATTTAAAAGCTTTGATTTCGCACCCATACCAACAGGTCCAAAATGAAAATATTCTTTACAAAAAAAATTAAAGTATGGCTCAGCAATTTTAAAATTTTCATCTGATGCTCCAACAATTCCTCCCAATATACCTTCCTCTGCTTGAACAGGTCCTCCCATTACAGGACATTCAACATAATTAATATTTTTTGCTTTGAATATTTTCTCAGTTTCCATTGAGCCAGTTTTGTTGTGAGTAGTGATATCAATAATTAAAGTTTTACTATCTAACACCGTAGAAATTTTTTCAGAAATTAATTTTGCTATAGGAGTGTTGGTAACACACATAAACATCGCATCTAAATTTTTACTAGAAAAGTCTTCAAAAGATTTTACTTCTTCAGCTCCATCGCTAACAATTTTCTCAATTGGTTTTCTATTTTTATTAGCAATTACAAAGAGTTTATTTTTGTGTTTTAAAATATTTTTAGCTATTCCATAGCCCATATATCCAACACCAATAAAACCTATATTTTTCATTCAAACCTCACAATTTAACTTTTTTTACCTTCTGTTCTTATGAACATAATACCAAAAACAATAATTCCTATCACCCCAACAATTTTATTATAATCAAAAGGTACGCCGAAAATTAAGAAATTAATAATTGTAGACCAAACTAATTGAGAATATTGAAAATTAGTTACAAATGACAAGTTAGAAAGTTGTATTGCATATATAATTAAAGAATGACTTACAAAACCTGCCACACCTAGAATTACCAAATAAAGCCAAAAGATATTCTTCTCTAATGGCACCCAATTAAAAAATATAAAAATACTAAAAATTATTGCACCTAAAATTGAAGTATAAAATATAGCAGCAAATGGATCGTTATCGCCTGATACAACTTTTGTAAAAAATTGATAAAGAGCCCAGCAAATTGGAGGAACAATAGGGAATATTAAATCTAAACTAAATATTCTCATACTTGGACCTAGTGAATAAACAATCGAGCCAAAGCTCAATAACATTAAAAATATACCTTTTGTACTTAAGATATCTTTTAGGAAGTATGCTGAAAGTAGTGAAACGATTAGAGGAGCTGTAAAGAAAACAACATAAATATCTACCAAGTCAAATTTCTGCAAAGAATAAAACATAAACGAGGTGGCAGTGACCATTAATATTGATCTAATTATTTGGACTTTAAAATTTTTTTTCAAATTAACTTTTGGCTTAAAAATTAAAAAAAATATAATTAAAGATACCAAGTGAAAAAAAAATCTCCCCCAAATTGCTTGAGTAACTGGCATTACTGTTCCAAGATATTTTGCTGTAGAATCCATACAAACAAACATAAAAAATCCACCAGCGGCTAATAAAATTACGTTAATTAAGGATGTTTGTTGAGGCACAGAAAAAATAAATTACATTACAACGCCAACTTGCCAAGGATTAAACTCCTCGTCACCGTAGCCGTTGATTTCACTTTTTGATTTATTCCCTGAGGCAGTATTTACAACTAATTCAAATATTTTTTGACCAACTTCTTCAACTTTTTCTTTTCCTTCAGCAATTGTACCACAATTAATATCCATATCTTCTGACATTCTTTCAAACATCGCTGAGTTTGTTGAAAGCTTTAAACTTGGAACTGGCTTGCAACCAAAGCAAGATCCACGTCCTGTTGTAAAGCAAATAACATTAGCACCTGATGCAACTTGACCAGTCACAGATACAGGATCATAACCAGGAGAGTCCATAAAATTGAAACCTTTATTTTTTAAAGGTTCAGCATAATGCAATACATCTTGAAGGATTGAGTTTCCTCCTTTTGCAACAGCGCCTAAGGATTTTTCTAATATGGTTGTTAGACCACCCTTTTTATTTCCTGGCGCAGGATTGTTGTCCATCGAACTGTTATTGATTGAAGTATAATGTTTCCACCATTCAATTCTTTTAATAAGTTTATCAGCAGTCTCTTGTGAGCTTGCTCTATTAATTAATAAATGTTCGGCTCCATAAATTTCTGGAGTTTCGGATAAAATTGAACTTCCACCTTTTTTAACTAAGAGATCTGCTGCAACTCCTAGTGCAGGATTTGCAGTTATTCCTGAATATCCATCTGAACCACCACACTGAAGAGCTAAAGTTAAATGACTTACTGGTTGTGAAGTTCTTTGAATATTATTAGCTTCTGAAAGCAAATTTTTAATTTGAGATAACACTTTTTCGACTATTTTTTTAGTTCCACCTTCATCTTGGATTGTTAGAAAATGAATTCGGTTATGTTTTTTTAACGATTCATCAAACAAACTGACTTGAGCACATTCGCATCCTAAACCTATAACAAAAACATGAGAAAAATTGGGATGATTTTTAAACCCATCTATAGTTCTTTGGAAAATTTGCATTCCTTCACTTTCAGTATTCATTCCACATCCTGTTGAGTGAGTAATTGGAACTATGCCATCAATATTTGGGTAATCTTTTAAAATGTCAGAATATTTAATCCTCTCAACTATCATTTTAGTGACAGTAGCTGAGCAATTTACAGTACTTACAATTCCAATGTAATTTCTGGTAGCAACTTGTCCATTATCTCTTAAAATTCCATTAAAGAAGGTGTCTGCTTTTTCATCAATAACATGTTTTTTATCTGTAACTTTAAAATCTCTTTTAAATTCTCTAAATTCTAAATTATGAGAATGAACATGTTGTCCTGGTTCAATATCATCTAAAGCAAATCCAATAATTTGATCATATTTTATGATTGGATCACCTTTTTTAATAGTTTTTAAACAAACTTTGTGTCCAAAAGGGATTGGATCAATAGTGCTGATCTCATGACCTTCAATTTTAGTTTTTTCAGGAATAATAAATTGGCTAACGCCCACATTGTCATTCTTGTTTAAAACTATTAGATTATTCATAAATTTATTATATAACCAATAACTTAAACAAACCATTATTTAAATTATGCCTAAAAAAAGAAAAAAGAGTTTCCGAAGTCAACAGTGGTTCAATAATCCAAAAAACCCTGACATGACGGCCTTATATCTAGAAAGGTATTTAAATTATGGTCTTACAAGAAAAGAATTACAATCTGGTAATCCAATTATAGGAATAGCGCAATCTGGCAGTGATCTATCTCCATGCAATAGACATTTTATGTCTTTGAGTAAAAGAATAAAAGATGGAATTAGAAGAGCAGGTGGCATACCAATGGAATTTCCTACTCACCCAATTCAAGAAACTGGAAAAAGACCAACAGCAATGTTGGATAGAAATCTTTCTTATTTGTCACTAGTTGAAGTTTTGTATGGATACCCAATTGATGGAGTTATCTTAACAACAGGATGTGATAAAACTACTCCGGCAGCTTTAATGGCGGCTGCTACAGTAAACATTCCTGCAATAGTTTTATCAGGTGGTCCAATGTTAGATGGAGTTTATAAAGGAAAATTAGCTGGTTCAGGAATGGTAGTTTGGGAAGCAAGAAAAATGTTAGCCAAAGGAGAAATTAAATACGAGGAATTTATGGATATGGTTGCATCTTCTGCACCGAGTGCTGGACATTGTAATACAATGGGAACAGCTTCTTCAATGAACTCTGTTGCTGAAGCATTAGGTATGTCTTTACCAGGGGGTGCTGTTATTCCAGCTCCTTATAGGGAAAGAGAACAAATTTCTTACGAAACAGGAAAGAGAATCGTTGGAATGGTTCATGAAGATTTAACCCCATCAAAAATTATGACACGTAAAGCTTTTGAAAATGCAGTAGTTGTTGCAAGTGCTATTGGTGGATCTAGTAATTGTACAGCTCATCTAAGTGCTATTGCAAAACATATGGGAATTAAATTTGATCTTTCTGATTGGCAAAAACTTGGGCACAACATTCCTTTATTGGTAAATTGCCAACCTGCAGGTGAATATTTAATGGAAAGTTTTCACAGAGCTGGAGCAATACCTGCTGTTATGAAAGAATTGATTAAAAATAAAAAAATTCACACAAAAATTAAGACAGTTACAGGAAAGACTGTAGGAGAAAATTTAAGAAAGAAAGTTGATGTAGATAACAAAGTAATTAAATCATTTAAGAATGCATTGACTGAAAAAGCTGGTTTTTTAGTTATGAAAAGTAACTTTTTCTCATCTGCTATTATGAAAACATCTGTAATCAGTAAAGAATTTAGAGATCAATATTTATCAAATCCTAAACACCCGAATGTTTTTGAATGTAAAGCTATAGTTTTTGATGGTCCTGAGGATTATCATAAAAGACTTAATGATAAGAAGTTAAAAATAGATGAAAACTCTCTATTGATTATTAGAGGTTGCGGACCTGTTGGTTATCCTGGATCAGCCGAAGTAGTTAATATGCAACCACCAGATAGATTATTAAAAAAAGGAATAAGACATTTGCCAACACTTGGAGACGGAAGACAAAGTGGAACATCAGAAAGTCCATCAATACTTCATGTTTCACCAGAGTCAGCAATAGGTGGAGATCTAGGTATTGTTAAAACCTACGACAAAATAAAAATAGACCTAAATAAAAGAAGAGTTGATTTATTGATTTCTAAAGCGGAATTTAAGAAACGAAGAAAAAATAAAAAAGTATTTAAACCAAATAATCAAACTCCTTGGCAGGAAATATTTAGAAATACTGTTGGTCAATTGGATGATGGTGCATGCATTAATTCTCGAGGTAAATATTTAGACGTATCACATACCAAAGGTTTACCAAGAGATTCTCACTAATATGAAGCCAAAAATATTAGTTTCTAGAAAAATATCAGATTTAGCAGAGGAAAAACTTCAAAAAGAATTTGAAGTAACCCTTAATCCAAAAGACGAACCCATTCCAGAAAGTGAATTAATTAAAATTGTTAATGATTATGACGGCATGATCTCAACAGGTTTTGATAAAATTAGTGAAAATTTTTTTAATAATTTAAATGGGAAATTAAAAATTATAGCTCAAGTTGGAGTTGGTTATGATAATATTTCAATTAAATCTGCTGAAGAAAAAAAAATTAAAGTAACAAATACTCCAGATGTATTGAATGAGGCGGTAGCTGAAACCACTATACTTTTGATTTTAGCTGCATCTAGAAGAATTGGTGAAGCTTATAATCTAGTTAGAGCAGATGATTGGAAAAATCAAAAACCAGATTTAACTAGATTTATGATTGGAAATTCTGTTACAGGTAAAACTTTAGGTATCATTGGTATGGGTCGTATCGGAAGAATGGCTGCAAAATGTGCTAAAGCTTTTGGAATGAAGATAATTTATTACAACAGAAATAGACTTCCTGATGATCTAGAGGGTGGAGCAAAGTATTTTTCTGATATTAAAACTATGCTACCAGAGTGTGATTTTGTAAGTATACACACTCCCGCAACTGCTGAGACTAAACATATTCTTAGTTCTTCAACAATTAGTTTGTTACCAAAACATGCGGTGGTTATAAATACATCAAGAGGATCAACCATTGATGATGATGCTTTGATAGATGCATTAGAAAAGAAAAAAATTTATGCAGCAGGTTTAGATGTGTTCAACAACGAACCAAATTTAGATAAAAGATATTTAAAACTAGACAACTGTTTTGTATTACCGCACATTGGGAGTGCAACACATGAAACCAGACTAGCTATGAGCATGATGGCTGTCGACAATA
>CACFEM010000012.1 GCA_902565325.1 uncultured Pelagibacteraceae bacterium | reverse complement strand
CGAGCTTTATAAGAAAACTAATTGGAATAAACTACCTAATCCTTCGCCTTACACAAATTTTAAGAAAAAATATGATCTTAAATCCAGTGCTAAAATCAGTATCGATAAACTATGGAATAAAATTTATAAAAAATATCACTTCATAAAAAACAAAAAAGAAAGAGTCATGCAAACATCATTTTTTTTAGACTATTTTATTCAATCTGTTTATGTTGGAAATATTGGCACAGATATAATGTGCAGTTATAATGGTATAGAACCAAGAAATATTTTTATAAAAAAAAATGTCATTAAATTTGCATTAAACTTACCCGTAAAATATAAAATTAATTCAAAATATTTTCAAAATATGAAATTAAAATATATTGTAAAAAAAATCTTTTTAGATTTTTTCCCAAAAAAACTGATATATAAAAAGCAGGGTTTTTCTGGCTTTCCAAATGAATCGAAAATTCTTATAAGGAATCGTAATTTTTCAAAAGTTAATTACCTTTTAAAGAAAAAATTTGTTTACAATAATAATTACAGTAGGTCCGATGAATGGAAAATAATAAACTTAGAGTTATTTTTTCAATTTAATAAAAAACTCTTAAAGAAAATTAATATCTTTTAATTTAGTAGTAGGTAATCCACTTAATTTTTTGATTTTAAATTTTTTTTCAACTCTTACTCTGTCGTTAAAATGCGGCGTAGAAGCCTCAATTATTTCAACGTCAGTCAAAGCTTTTTCTTGATGAATTACACCTGGAGGAAAATGAAATATCTTGCCCTTTGACAAAATTTTTTGTTCCAATTTTCCATATTGATTTTGATATTTTATCAGCAACCTTCCTTTTAAAATAATACCACATTCATTTTTTTTTCTATGATACTGCAAACCACCCTGTTTACCCTTTTTAATTTTAAGTTTTTTTAAAGATAAAACTTTAGGAATTAAAGCTAATAATAACTCTGAACCCCAGTTTCTTTTTCCAACAGATTTAGGTTTGGGAAATATTGGTGTTTTAATTTTTTTCATGAAGTCAAAAATTTATCATTTTTTAACCCAAAAATATAATTTGTTTTTTGATGTAAAATTATAAATCATACCCATTTTTGAACTATAATCTTCATCCATAACTTGAAAATTTTTTCTTTTTAGAGTCATCCAATTGTTTTTTTTGTAAAATCTAACTCTATTTTTATCACATACTAGAAATGAAGGTATATTTTTTGTTTCAATAATTTTATTGTCAAAAGATGTCAATAAACTTCCAAATTTGGTATTCCTAAATTTCTTGGAAATAATTAAAGTATCGAAATAAAAATATTTAAAAAAAATTTTGTTTATTTTACAAGTTCTTAACCTTAGACAAGTATAACCAATTAAATTTTTATTAATAAATAATAAATTATGAATATCTGATTGTTTTATATTTTTTTTAAACCAGCTTTTTTGAGATGTTATTCCTTTTTTCCAAAATTCATTTTTTAAAATAAAAATTTTTTTTTTTTCTTTATTTGTGAGCTTTTTCGTATTTTTTGAAATAATTAAAATCATGTAATAATAGTATGCAAATATTATAGAGTTCATATATATTTACTTTTAAAATTTAAAACAAATCTTAATTTATGATAATTAATAAAAACTATGAAAAAAATTGGTAAAACATCAAATAAATACTTGAAGATAATTGATAAAATCGAAAAAACCAGAACGGTAAATAACATTAACTGGATGAATATTTTAAGGATAGCAATAAAAAACGATCCAAAAAAAACTATAAATGTGATGAAAAAGATTAATTCAAAAGATAAAAAAATTTCAAACTTGCTTAGCAAACTTGTTAAATAAAATGATTTGAAATGAATATTACAAAAAAAAAAATATTAATATTAGTTGCTCATACAGATGATGAAAGTTTCGGGTGTGGTGGTTTTATAAAAAAACTCAAAAATAAAAAAAATAAAATTTATGCAATATCTTTTACAGATGGTGTTGGTTCAAGAGATAAAAATAATAAAATCAAAATTAAACAGAGAAAAGATGCGAGTGAAAAAGCGGCAAAAATATTAGGGTTTAAATGGGTGGCACAATTTAACTTCCCTGACAACCAATTGGACAAGATTAGTAATTTAGAAATTACTAAAATAATAGAAGAATTTAAAAATAAAATAAAACCCGATATTCTATTAACGCATAATTTTTCTGACTTGAATATTGATCACAGAATTATTGCTGAGGCAGCACTAACGGCATTTAGACCTGAACCAAAACAAAAACTAAAGAAATTCATTACATTCGAAGTTCCTTCTGCTACAGATTATAGAGTACTTGCAAATAAAAAAAATTTTATACCTAATTTTTATGTTGATATTAGCAAAACAATGAATTCTAAAGTTAAGGCTATAAAAGCTTACAAAGGAGAAATAAAACCAAAACCACACTCTAGATCATTGAGTGGGGTAAAAAACCTCAATAGACTTAGAGGAAATCAATCAGGTCTTAATTATGCAGAAGCTTTTGAGATTATAAGAGAAATTTCAAAATAATAATGAAAAAAAAAGTTTTAATTGCTTGCTCAAAAAATTGGTTTGTTAATAATAAGGAGGTAAAAAAATATTTAAAAAAAAATACAAATAAAATTCAAATAATTTCAAATAAAAACGATTTAAATTTAAAACGAATAAGTAAAATTCAACCTGATGTAATTTTTTTTCCTCATTGGAGCTATTTAGTAGATAAAAAAATTACCAATAAATTTAAGTGTATTTGTTTTCATTCTGCACCCCTCCCATATGGAAGAGGTGGAAGCCCAATTCAAAATTTAATTGTTAGAGATTTTAAGCAAACACCAGTATGTGCTATAGAAATGACAGAAAAAATTGATGCTGGTGGTATTTATTTAAAACAAAACTTATCACTTAAGGGTGACTTAAATGATATTTTAAACTCAATGTCAGTTAAAATTTTAAGAATGATGAAGATTATTCTAAAAAAAAAAATTATACCAAAAAAACAAAAAGGCAAAGTTTTGAATTTCAAAAGACTTAAAAAAAGTAATTCAGAAATAACAACAAAAGAAAGTATAAATAAAATTTATGATAAAATAAGAATGTTGGACTCAAATGATTATCCAAGAGCTTTTATAAAAATTGGAAAATTAAAATTTATTTTTTCTAAAGCTAAAATAAGAAAAAAAACATTACAATGTAATGTAAAAATAACTAAAAAATAAAATTAAAAATATCTATTTTTCTAAAAAAAATTTTTTTCAGTGCATAAATCAAGCCAATTGAGCTATTAGTACTGGTCAGCTGCACGCATTACTGCGCTTCCACATCCAGCCTATCAACGTGGTGGTCTACCACGGCTCTATAGGAAGAACTAGTTTTGAGGTGAGTTTCCCGCTTAGATGCTTTCAGCAGTTATCTCGTCCATACTTAGCTACCCGGCACTGCAGCTGGCGCTACAACCGGTCCACCAGTGGTATGTTCAACCCGGTCCTCTCGTACTAGGGTCAACTCCTCTCAATTCTTCTACACGCATAGCAGATAGGGACCGAACTGTCTCACGACGTTCTGAACCCAGCTCACGTACCACTTTAATTGGCGAACAGCCAAACCCTTGGGACCTGCTCCAGCCCCAGGATGTGATGAGCCGACATCGAGGTGCCAAACACTGCCGTCGATATGAGCTCTTGGGCAGTATCAGCCTGTTATCCCCGGCGTACCTTTTATCCGTTGAGCGATGGCCCTTCCACTCAGAACCACCGGATCACTATGACCGACTTTCGTCTCTGCTCGACTTGTCAGTCTCACAGTCAGGCAGGCTTATGCCATTGCACTCTACGAACGATTTCTGACCGTTCTGAGCCTACCTTCGCACGCCTCCGTTACTATTTGGGAGGCGACCGCCCCAGTCAAACTACCCACCATACAATGTCTTGATGCCGGATAACGGCAATCAGTTAGATACCAAGAAAAACAAAAGAGGTATTTCACTGGCGACTCCACAAAAGCTGACGCCCTTGCTTCAATGTCTCCCTCCTATACTAAATATGTTTTTCCTAATACCAATGTAAAGTTGCAGTAAAGGTGCACGGGGTCTTTCCGTCTAACTACGCGAACTCCGCATCTTCACGGAGAATTCAATTTCACTGAGTTGATGTTGGAGACAGCGGAGAAATCGTTACGCCATTCATGCAGGTCGGAACTTACCCGACAAGGAATTTCGCTACCTTAGGACCGTTATAGTTACGGCCGCCGTTTACTGGGGCTTCAGAAATGAGCTTGCACCCATCGCATTAACCTTCCAGCACCGGGCAGGCGTCAGACCCTATACATCCACTTACGTGTTAGCAGAGCCCTGTGTTTTTGATAAACAGTCGCTTCTCCCTGGCTTGTGCCACCCTCTTATAGTTGCCTACAAGAAGGTCTTCCTTATCCCGAGGTTACGGAAGCATTTTGCCGAGTTCCTTCAACATCATTCTCTCAAGCGCCTAAATATACTCTATTAATCCACCTGTGTCGGTTTAGGGTACGGTCTAATGATGGAGCTATTTCTTGGAACCTTTTCGCGGCAAGTTCAATCCATTAAGAACTCACAACTTACAAGATCCGTCACTACCATCTGGTTAAGGAATATTAACCTTATTTCCATCGACTACGGCTTTCGCCCTCGCCTTAGGTGCCGACTAACTCTGCGCGGATTAACCTTGCGCAGAAACCCTTGGATTTTCGGCGAAGAAGTTTTTCACTTCTTTTATCGTTACTTATGTCAGCATTCGCACTTCTGATACCTCCAGGATCCCTCACGGGTATCCCTTCACAGGCTTACAGAACGTTCCGCTACCAGTTATAATTTTCGAAAAAATTATAAATCCACAGATTCGGTATATGATTTTAGCCCCGTTACATCTTCGGCGCAGAAACTCTATTAGACCGGTGAGCTGTTACGCTATCTTTAAAGGATGGCTGCTTCTAAGCCAACCTCCCGGCTGTTAAGGAATTTCCACATCCTTTCACACTTAATCATAATTTGGGGACCTTATCTGGTGGTCTGGGCTCTTTCCCTCTTGACCATGGACCTTAGCACCCACAGTCTGTCTGCTGAAGAACAACATTTAGCATTCGGAGTTTTATTAGGTTTGGTAAGAATCTCTTCCCCCTAGCCCATTTAGTGCTCTACCTCTAAATGTCTATTTATTCAACGCACTACCTAAATAGTTTTCGCGGAAAACCAGCTATCTACGAATTTGGTTGGCCTTTCACCCCTTACCACAAGTCATCCAAAGACTTTTCAACGTCAACTGGTTCGGTCCTCCGGTAAGTGTTACCTTACTTTCAACCTGCTCATGGTAAGCTCATTCGTTTTCGGGTCTAATTCATTAAACTAATCGCCCTATTAAGACTTGCTTTCGCTACGCCTACACCTAGATGGCTTAAGCTTGCTTAATAAATTAAGTCACTGACCCATTATACAAAAGGTACGCCGTCACTCTAAAAAGAGCTTCGACTGATTGTAGGCATGCGGTTTCAGGTTCTATTTCACTCCCCTAATAGGGGTTCTTTTCACCTTTCCCTCACGGTACTAGTTCACTATCGGTCACTGAAGAGTATTTAGGCTTAGAGGGTGGTCCCCCTATATTCGAGCAGGATTTCACGTGTCCCGCTTTACTCAAGAATTTTGTTAAACATTACTCATACGGGACTATCACCCTCTATGGTTAGCATTTCCAAACTATTCAAATTTTTTTAACAAAATTACTGGCCTAGTCCGCGTTCGCTCGCCACTACTAACGGAATCTCAATTGATTTCTTTTCCTCTGGTTACTTAGATGTTTCAGTTCTCCAGGTTGTCTCTTTAAACCTATGTATTCAGTTTAAAGTACCACATAAAGTGGTGGGTTTCCCCATTCGGAAATTTTCGGATCAAAACTTACATACAGCTCCCCGAAACTTATCGCAGTATATCACGTCCTTCATCGGCTTTCAGTGCCAAGGCATCCACTACACGCCCTTAAACGCTTGATTTATGCACAGAAAAAAATTCTGTGTTGAATCAAATTTTTATTTTGAACATTAGCTAATAACATTACTAATGTTCGGATATAGATATTGATATTAATTATTAATTTTCACAATTTTTTATAACTAAGTGTTTTGGTGGAGGATAGCGGGATCGAACCGCTGACCTCCTGAATGCAAATCAGGCGCTCTCCCAGCTGAGCTAATCCCCCATGATCTTAAATTGGTGGGCCGAGAAAGACTCGAACTTTCGACCCCACCCTTATCAAGGGTGTGCTCTAACCAACTGAGCTACCGGCCCCTATGCAAAGAGAAACACTACTTTAAGAAGAGAAATGAGGACGGTCAACATTACCTGTATATTATTTAGAATGAAATTTTACTTTCATTCATCCTTAGAAAGGAGGTAATCCAGCCGCAGGTTCCCCTACGGCTACCTTGTTACGACTTCACCCCAGTCGCTGACTATACCGTGGTCAAGGGTTTTAAACCTTGCCTTAAGGTAGAACCAACTCCCATGGTGTGACGGGCGGTGTGTACAAGACCCGGGAACGCATTCACCGTGGCACGCTGATCCACGATTACTAGTAATTCCAGCTTCATGCACTCGAGTTGCAGAGTGCAATCCGAACTGAGGTATCTTTTAAGGATTTGCTTAACCTCGCGGTTTTGCTTCCTGTTGTAGATACCATTGTAGCACGTGTGTAGCCCAACACGTAAGGGCCATGAGGACTTGACGTCATCCCCACCTTCCTCCAGCTTATCACTGGCAGTTCTTTCAGAGTGCCCAACTTAATGATGGCAACTAAAAGTGAGGGTTGCGCTCGTTGCGGGACTTAACCCAACATCTCACGACACGAGCTGACGACAGCCATGCAGCACCTGTGTTTCGTCCGGCCGAACCGAAAACTTTAATCTCTTAAAGTCGCGACGAACATGTCAAGTGTTGGTAAGGTTCTGCGCGTATCTTCGAATTAAACCACATGCTCCACTACTTGTGCGGGTCCCCGTCAATTCATTTGAGTTTTAACCTTGCGGTCGTACTCCCCAGGCGGTGTGTTTATCGCTTTCGCTGCGACACTGAAAATAAATTTCCAACGTCTAACACACATCGTTTACGGCATGGACTACGAGGGTATCTAATCCTCTTCGCTACCCATGCTTTCGTTCCTCAGTGTCAGTAATGATCCAGAAAGCTGCCTTCGCAATTGGTATTCTTTCTAATATCTACGAATTTCACCTCTACACTAGAAATTCTGCTTTCCTCTATCATACTCAAGCTGAAAAGTTTTGATGGCAGTTCCAGAGTTAAGCTCTGGGATTTCACCACCAACTTTTTCAACCACCTACGAACTCTTTAAGCCCAGTAATTCCGAACTACGCTAGGTCCCTTCGTATTACCGCGGCTGCTGGCACGAAGTTAGCCGGACCTTCTTATTCGGGTACAGTCATTTTCTTCCCCGACGAAAGAGCTTTACAACCCAAAGGCCTTCTTCACTCACGCGGCATCGCTGCATCAGAGTTTCCTCCATTGTGCAAGATTCCCCACTGCTGCCTCCCGTAGGAGTTTGGGCCGTGTCTCAGTCCCAATGTGGCTGATCATCCTCTCAAATCAGCTATTGATCACAGTCTTGGTAGGCCATTACCCCACCAACAAACTAATCAAGTGCAGGCTCATCCAATGGTGCATAAAGCTTTCTCCGTAAAGACTTATCCGGTATTAGCACAAGTTTCCTCGTGTTATTCCAGGCCAAAGGGCAGATACCTACATGTTACTCACCCGTCTGCCACTAAGTATTGCTACTTCGTTCGACTTGCATGTGTTAGGCGTGCCGCCAGCGTACGTTCTGAGCCATGATCAAACTCTCAAGTTTAAAAACGGCGCACACTAGCTTCCATATAAATTCTAAGAATAAAATTTATATGTAGTTGAAGTGTGTACGACAAATTTATGGTAACCTTAACCGTCCACACTTCTCTTCTTAAATTTTAACTTTTTAAATAGCTAATTGAGCAAAAAGGCCCAATAATTCTCGTTTATTTATTGATTTAACAATAATTTTATTGAGAAAGTTCAGTGCTTATAGGCTAAAAATAAAGGAAATCAAGCGTTTAACAATAAAATTTTAAGTAAAAATACCTTATTTTATGCCTTTTTTTTGATTTTTATCAGTCTCTAAACTAATAATTGTAATCTTTAAGTTTTAAAATGTTTAAAAACCTTATTAGCAATATTAAAAAAAATTTTGAAATTTTTGGATTGGTTTCTCTAATAATTGTAGCAGCAGTTGCCACAAGTTATTTTAATTATAAAAAAAAAGAAGTATCAGAAACTTATTTAAAGATTCTAGATAATATTTATTTAAAAAAAACACTAAGCCACTTAATTAATAATCTTGAACCAAAATATAAAAAAATAAAACATAAAATTCAATCTGGCGAAACATTCGATAAAATTTTAGAAAATTACTCTATCGACAAGGAAGAGGTTATTAAGATAAAAAATTCTCTTAAAACCAAAATTAATCTTAATAAATTAAATACTAAACAAATTATTCAATTTAGTTTAGACAAAACAAATAACAAAATTACTGAGTTTTATTTTCAAATATCAAGTACTCAGAAAATATATCTAAAGAGAAATGTTGAAAATGATAGTTTTAATGAAGAAATTTTATCAATTAAATTAAATAAAAAAATTATTTATAAGGAGAATTTAATTTTACAGAGTCTTTATAAAGCAGCAACAGATGAAAATATCCCAGCAAATATAATTATTGAATATGCTGGAATTTATGGGTTTCAAGTTGATTTTCAAAGAGATGTAAGAAAAAAGGATAAGTTCCAAATAATGTATGAAGTATTTCTTAATCAAAAAAAAGAAATAGTTGAAACGGGAGAAATACTTTTTGCAAATCTTAAACTTAGTGGCCAAGATAACAGTCTTTATTATTTTGATAAAGAAGGAAGTGAAGGTCATTACGATAAAAATGGAAAAAGTGTTAAAAAAGCATTAATGAAAACTCCAATTAATGGAGCAAGACTTTCATCTCCTTTTGGTATGAGAAAACATCCTATAGATGGATATAATAAAATGCATAGAGGTACAGACTTTGCAGCGCCGATGGGTACGCCAATAATGGCCTCGGGTAATGGTATAGTTAAAAAAGCAGGTTGGTGTGGCGGTGGAGGAAACTGTGTTAAAATAAAGCATAATTCAACTTATCAAACAGTTTATGCTCACATGTCAAAGTTTGCTCGAGGAATTAAACCAGGAGTAAGAGTTAAACAAGGACAAACAATTGGATATGTTGGTTCAACAGGTAAATCTACCGGTCCTCATTTACATTATGAAGTAATTGTTAACGGAAAAAAAGTTAATTCCCAAAAATTAAAATTACCATCTGGAAAAATTTTAAAAGGTAGTGAAAGAAAAATTTTTGAAACCGAAAAAATTAAGATAGATGTCCTTAAATCTGAGAAAATTATAGGTTTAAATTAACTAACTTCTGCAGGACTTTCTATATTTGAGTCCGTAGATGATTTTTCACCTAAATTTTTTTCAGAAACTTCATTATTTTCTGAAGTTTCTTGGATCTTCAGGTCGTTTGCGTCTGATTTACTTTCTAAATTTTTCTCTCTTCTAAAGCTTTCTCTTTCATTCAGCACTCTAGTAAAATGATCTGCATGCTGAAGGTAGTTTTCTGAAAGAATCTTATCACCATTTGATAAAGCTTCCCTTGCTAAATCGTTATATTTTTCAATTAATTTTGGTGCATTGTGATTATTTCTACCTGGAGATTTTCTTTTAAAATTATCGCCACTTGAGAAATTAGAACCAAATTTCTGCCTATCTCCATTAGATTTGAAACTTCTATCGTTTCTTCTAAAATTATTTCTTCTATTAGTATTATTGTTATTATTTCTAAATGTTACCATATTCTAAATAATTATATTTTTGTGCAAATTATGCATCTATCGTTTTTAGCAAGATCTTTTAACGCACTATTTATATAAAAGCCCTTTTTTTTTAACAATTTAATAACTTTATTTTTTTGATCGAAACCGATCTCTAAAATAAATTTGCCATTTTTTTTTATCAGTTCAGATGATTTTTTTATTACTTTTCTAATTTCTGATAAACCATCTATTCCACCATCTAATGCTAGTTTTGGCTCAAACTGAGCAACATCCTTATCTAAATATTTTAAAATATGTTTTTTAATATAAGGAGGATTAGATACAACTAAATCATATTTGCCTAAAGTAAATTTGTCAACATTAGAATTAAATAATTTTAATCGAGAATGAACATTTAAATTATTTGCATTCTTATTGGCTATTTTTAAACAATTTTTGCTAACATCTATACCAGTTCCGTAAAAATCTCTTCTGTTTTGTAAAATAGATAAAAGTATGCATCCAGATCCTACACCAATATCTAAAATACTAAGCTTAGTTTTATTTTTTGTTAAATTTAAAACATTTTCGACAATTAATTCTGTATCAGGACGAGGTATTAAGGTGTCCTCTGTAACATAAAACTCTGAATTCCAAAAAAACTTTTTATTTGTTAAGTGTGAAACTGGTTTGCCTTTAGATCTTTCATTTATAAGTTTTTTAAACAAATTTAATTTTTTATCTTCAATTTTTTTTTTGGCATTCATTAATAAGTACTTTTTGTCTCTATTGATTACTTTTGTCATTAAAATTTCAGAGTCTAAATATGGTGATAAAACAAATTTACTCTCTAAAATTTTAGCACCTTTAATTATTGCAGATTGTATATTCATTTATTTTAAATTACTTAAACTCTCCTCTTGTGCCTGTAATGTTAAAGACTCAATCATTTCGTCAAAAGCCTCACCTTCTAAAAATTCATCTAATTTATGTAATGTTAAGTTAATACGATGATCTGTAACACGTCCTTGTGGAAAATTATAGGTTCGTATCCTTTCAGATCTATCTCCAGATCCAATTTTAGTCTTACGATCTTGGGATCGTTCTTGATCAATTCTTGATCTTTCAAGTTCATACAATCTTGCTCTTAATATTTTCATGCCTTTTGCTTTGTTTTTATGTTGAGATTTTTCGTCTTGTTGAGAAACTGATAATCCTGTGGGTATATGCGTTATCCTAACAGCACTATCTGTAGTATTTACAGACTGTCCACCTGGTCCTCCAGCTCTGAACACATCAATTCTTAAATCTGCATCATTAATTTTCAGATCTACTTCTTCAGCTTCAGGTAAAACAGCAACTGTAGCTGCAGATGTGTGTACTCTACCTTGTGTTTCTGTATCTGGTACACGTTGAACTCTATGAACTCCACTCTCATATTTTAATGTTGAATAAATATTGCTGCCTTTAATTGAAGCAATAACTTCTTTTAGACCTCCTGCATCACTTCTTGATATTGAGATTAGTTCTAAAGACCATTTCTTTTTATTACTAACTTTTTCATACATTTTAAATAAATCTGATGCAAACAAGCTTGCCTCTAAACCACCAGTTCCAGCTCTAATTTCAATAATAGCATTTTTTTTATCTGCCTCATCTTTAGGTAACAAAAATAATTTTAATTTTTTTTCATTAGCCTCGTGTTGATTTTGTAAATCTAATAACTCTAAATCTGCCATTTTTTTTAATTCCTCATCGACAGAACTATCATTTAATATTTTTTCTAAATCTTCTTTTTCTGTTTGAAAAGTAATATAATTTTTAGCGTTTCCAATTATTTCATTTAAATCTGAATACTCTTTTGATTTTTCTGCAAATAACTTATTGTCTAATTCACCAGAGGATAAATCTTTTTCAATGGATGAATGCTTAGATATTAATTCCTCGATTGTTTTCAGGGGTATCATAATTAGTTTTTTAGTTCAGATGCTTTTTTCTCAACTTCACTAATGACCTTATTAATTATATCATCGGTTAAAACTTTTTCTTTCTGAATACCTGATAAATAAAGCATATTATTACCTTTTCCGCCTCCTGTAATTCCTACATCTGTCATTGCTGCTTCTCCTGGTCCGTTAACGACACAACCAATAATTGATAGAGTTATAGGTGCTGTTATATGAGATAGTTTCTCTTCTAAAATTTTAACAGTGTCGATTACCTCAAATGCCTGTCTTGCGCATGAAGGGCAGGATATGATTTTTACCCCTCTATTTCTTAAATTAAGTGATTTTAATATCTCATTTCCTATTTTGACTTCTTGAGTTGGGTTATCAGATAATGATATTCTAATTGTATCTCCAATTCCATCCATCAGCAAACTTCCAAGTCCTATTGATGATTTAATGCTTCCTGAAACAAACCCTCCTGCCTCTGTGATACCAAGGTGCAAAGGATAATCTGTAACTTTAGATAACTGTCTATAAGCTGCTATTGAAAGAAATACATCTGAAGATTTCACACTAATTTTAAAATTAAAAAAATCTTTATCCTCTAAAATTTTTATATTTCTTTTAGCACTTTTAACTAATGCTTCTGGACAAGGCTCTTTAAATTCATCTAAAATATCTTTTTCTAGAGAACCTGCATTTACTCCAATTCTTATTGAGCA
Source organism: uncultured Pelagibacteraceae bacterium (assembly GCA_902565325.1). The sequence continues at coordinate 11,314 of CACFEM010000012.1, read as the reverse complement.
ATCATTATCCTTTGCAGCTTTTAATACCTCATGAATCTTATTTTCATCTCCAATATTTCCTGGATTAATTCTTAAACAGCTAGCTCCATTTTCTGCTGCTTCAATAGCTCTTTTATAATGAAAATGAATATCTGCAACCACTGGTATAAAAACATGTTTTGTTATTTCTTTTAAAGCTAATGTTGAGTCTTTATCAGGACAGGAAACTCTTACAATATCAGCACCTTCTTCAGCTATTTCGTTAATTTGTTTTATAGTTGCTTTAACATCTGTCGTTAAAGTATTTGTCATTGATTGAACAGAAATTGGATTGTCACCTCCAACTTTTACTTTTCCCACATTTATAACTTTTGTTTTTCTTCTCTTAATATCTCTAAAAGGTCTTATGCTCATCTTTATTAGTCTAATTTAAATTCTTTATGTAAAGCAGCAATCGCTCTTTTAACATGCTTTGTAGAAACTAGAACTGAAATTTTGATCTCAGAAGTAGAAATAACTAAAATATTAATTTTTCTAGAGGCAAGTGCCTGAAACATTCTATATGTTATTCCCGGAGTTGTGATCATACCAACGCCAATAATTGAAACCTTGGAAACACCTTTGTCAAATGATAGTTTTTTGAAGGATATTTTTTTATTTTGTTTAATTAATTTTTCAGTTTTTTTTAAATCATCAGATTTTATGGTAAATGTAAGATCAGTTTCTTTTCCATCTAAAGAAATATTTTGAACTACCATATCTACATTTATAAAATTTTTCGACAATGGTTTAAAAATTGAAGCAGCAACCCCAGGTCTATCTTTCACTCCTATAATTGTAATTTTAGCATCATTTTTTGTCGATGATATTCCTGTGATAATTTGGTCACTAAACGCCTTTTTGGAATCTGTAATTAACGTTCCAGATTTTGACTCAAATGAAGACTTCACTTTAATATCTATTTTATTTAACTTTGCATCCTGTACTGATGTAGGCTGCATTACTTTAGAACCAAGTGATGCCATTTCTAACATCTCATCATAAAATATTTTTTTAATTTTTTTTGCTTTTTTATATTGCCTTGGATCAGTTGTATAAACCCCATCTACATCAGTATAGATTATACACTCATCAGCTTTAATAAATTTTGCAAGCATAATTGCTGTTGCATCAGATCCACTTCTTCCAATAGTTGTAATTCTAAACTGTTTGCTAATACCTTGAAAACCTGTGATTATGGGTATACCGCCTGACTTAATATATTTATTCAGTTCTTTAATGCCTACAGAGCTAATTCTTGCACTTGAATGGGGACCATCTGTTAAAATAGGTAATTGCCAAGATGTCCAAGATCTTGATTTCAACCCATTATGTTTTAATCTTCCTGCAATAAGTGCACATGAAACTTGTTCTCCAGTTGAGACTAGTGCATCGTATTCTGCTCTATCAAAATTATTACTAATCAGTTTAGATTTATTTACCAATTCATTTGTCACACCACTCATTGCTGATGAAACAACTGCTAATCTATTTTTTTTCTTTTTGTAAAAAGCAATTATTTTACATACTTTTTTTATTCTATCTATGCTTCCTACAGATGTACCACCAAATTTTAATACGACTGTTTTCATGCTAGCTTTAATTAATAATATTTAATAAATAATGGATAAAATACATCTAAATTATTATGTCAACTATTTATCACAATGACTAGCATAAATAAAAAAGAAATAGATAAATTTTCTAAAATAGCTGATGAATGGTGGGATCCAGAAGGTAAATTCAAACCACTTCATAAATTTAATCCTACAAGAATAAAATATATTAAGGAAAATATTATTAATAATTTCAAATTGAAAAATAAATCCAAACCTTTATCAGGAATAAAAATTCTAGATATTGGATGTGGTGGAGGGTTGTTATCTGAACCAATGTCTAGAATGGGAGCTAATGTAACAGGTATTGATGCATCTGATAAAAATATAAAAATTGCAAAACTTCATTCAAAAAAAAATAAGCTAAAAATTAATTATTTATGCTCATCACCAGAAAAACTTAAAATTGAAAAAAAATTTGATGTCATTTTAAATATGGAAATTGTTGAACACGTGGAAGATGTTGATTTTTTTTTAAAGTCATGCTCAAAACTTTTGAAAAAAAATGGATTAATGTTTGTTGCAACAATAAATAAAACTTTAAAATCTTATGTTTTTGCGATTGTTGGAGCAGAGTATATTTTGAGGTGGCTACCAATTGGAACACACGAATGGGAAAAATTTGTTAGACCTGAGGATCTTAAAAAAATTTTAATGAAATATGATTTATCTCTCAATAAGTTAGAGGGTATGAATTTTAATATCATTAAAGATGAATGGAGTATTTCTAGAGATTTATCTGTAAATTATATAGCAAAGTTTATTAAAAACTAATTTTCTTTCTCATCTATCCAAGGAAACATCTGAGCATCTATACCTTCTTCTTTTAATTCTTTTAAATCTTCCTTTGATGCACTTCCATAAATACCTTTTGATTTTTTTTTACCATTATAATGAATTGATCTTGCCTCATATGCAAAATTATCACCAACATATTTGAAATTATCTTTAATAAATTTTTGATAATCTTTTATAGTTTTTTTGACTTTATTATATTTTTCTAAATCTATTTTTTTATCTGTTTTTGATTTACTATTAATTAATTGAGGAGCCATTACAGTTTTTTCAACTTTATATGAATTGCAATTATGGCAATTCAAAAGTTTTTTCTTTTTTAATCTTTCATATTCATTTGAAGATGCAAACCAACTATCAAATTTTAAATCACAGTTTTTACAAATGAGTTTATATTTAATCATAATCCTTAATTAATTATACTTTTTAATTTTTCAACAAGTTAACTTCTATAATCTGCATTAATTTCTATATATTTTTTCGTTAAATCCATCGTATAAGCTGTGAAGTTTTTCTTTCCCGTAAAAGTTTCAATATTAATTTCTATATTTTCTCTTTTCATATAATTTGCTGTTTGTTTTTCATCGTAACTTTGATTTAATTTTCCACCTTCAACAATTATTATATCTCCAAACTTAATTGATAATTTATTTAGATTAATTTTAGGTCCTGCTTTACCAATTGCCATTATTACTCGTCCCCAATTTGGGTCTTCTCCAGCAATAGCAGTTTTTACTAATGGAGAATTTGCAACTGAGAAAGCAATTTTTTTTGCATCCATCTCATTTTTACACTTACTAACATTTACTGAAATAAATTTTGATGCTCCTTCACCATCTGAAACAACTCTTTTAGCTAGATTTAAAAGAACATTATTTAGAGCTTTGTCAAAATTTTTAATTTTATTTTCATTTATACTTTTCACTTGGTAATTTTTTACTTCATTAGTTGCAAAAATAGTTGCCATGTCGTTGGTACTAGTATCACCATCACAAGAAATAGCGTTAAATGTATTAGTTATATTTTTTTTTAATAGCTTTCCTAAAATATCATTAGATAAGGTTGCATCAGTAAATATATATACAAGTGTCGTAGCCATATTTGGATATATCATTCCTGATCCTTTGGCTATTCCATATATTTTTACTTTTTCACTTCCGATATGACATTCCTCCATGGCTAATTTTGGCTTCGTATCCGTGGTCATGATTGCTAGCGCTGCCTTCATCCAAATAAATTTATTTTGGGTGTAACGAATTTTATTTATTAAATTTGGAATATTTTTAGAAATTTTTTCATATGGAAAGATTTCTCCAATAGTGCCAGTGCAACCAAAAATTATATTTTTTGTAGAAATTTTCTTAGGATTATCCTCATCCTCTGCTTGTTTTTTATTTAATTGTTTTGCTGTTAAATCTGCTATTTTTTTTAAACTTTCATAACCTCTCCTTCCTGTGAAAGCATTTGCATTTCTTGTATTTACAATAAGGGAATATATTTTTTTTGGTCTTTGGTTAATATTCCATTTTATATTTTCAGATAATATTTTTGACTGAGTATAAACAGAAGCGTAATTCGCGCCTTCTCTAAAATAGAACATTGTTAAATCATCTCTGATATCTTTATATAAATTTGCGGAAACAACTGAAATTGAAAGACCATCTAAATGATCAAGGTCTTGAAAATCAATCATTTTAGTATTTTTTGATTGAGATGATAAAAAATTTGTTAAATTAATTCCCATATTGTTTAAATTATTTATTTAATACATATATTAAACAATATAAGTAAAGAATAAATCAAATAGTAATGTTTAACCCATTAAATTTAATAACAAAATTTATCAAATCTAGTAATCAAAAAGAGCTAGATAGAATTGGTAAAATTGTTGAAAAAATAAACTCACATGAGGAAGTTTTTAAAAATTTAAATGACAACGACTTTCCTAAAAAAACTAATGAATTTAGAAATCAGGTAAAAAATGGAAAAACTTTAGACGAGTTACTTCCTGAGGCTTTTGCTTTAGTTAGAGAAGCTGCCAAAAGAACACGTAATGAAAGACACTTTAATGTACAGTTAATTGGAGGTGTGGCTTTGCATGAAGGTAAAATTGCTGAAATGAGAACTGGAGAAGGAAAAACTTTAACAATCACATTAGCTGCTTACTTAAATGCCTTAAGTGAAAAAGGTGTTCATATAGTTACAGTTAATGATTATCTTGCAAAAAGAGACTCGATAGAAATGGGGGAGATATATAATTTTCTAGGTCTTACTTCTGGATTTATTAATAATTATCAAGATGATACAGAGCGTAAAAAAAATTACAAATGTGACATTACATATGCAACTAACAGTGAATTAGGTTTTGATTACCTGAGAGACAACATGAAATTTTCTGAAGAACAAATGGTTCAGAGAGAACATAATTTTTCAATAGTAGATGAGATAGATTCTTGTTTGATTGATGAAGCAAGAACACCTCTAGTTATATCTGGAGCTGCTGAGGATAAAACAGCTCAATATTTAGCAATTGATAAACTCATTAGAAATTTAAACAATCAAGATTATGAGATAGATGAAAAAGAAAAAAGTGTTCTATTAACAAATGATGGAATTAATAATGTAGAAAAACTTTTTTCTAATGCTGGAATTTTAAAAAATAATAATTTTTATGATCCAGAAAATTTACATTTAGTTCATCACGTTAATCAAGCATTACGTGCAAATCATTTATTTGAAAAAGGAAGAGATTATATTGTAGCAGATGGAAGTCTTAAAATTATTGACGAACTTACTGGAAGAATTTTAGAGGGTAGACGTTTTGGAGATGGTTTACATCAAGCTCTTGAAGCTAAAGAAAAAATACAAATTCAGGCTGAAAACCAAACATTAGCTTCAATAACCTATCAAAATTATTTTAAACTTTATAAAAAAATATCTGGTTGTACTGGTACAGCTGCTACAGAGTCTGAGGAATTTTTTGAAATTTATAATCTGCCTGTTGTTGTCATTCCTACAAACAAAGAAATGATCCGAAAGGATTTTAATGATTTAATTTTTAGAACAGAAAAAGAAAAGAATGATGCTATTATAGAAAAAATAATTGAAAGAAATAAACTAGGTCAACCTATTTTAGTATTTACCTCAAGCATTAATAAATCTGAAATCTATTCAAATTTATTAAATCAAAAAAATATTAAACATGTAGTGTTAAATGCAAAAAATCATGAAAATGAAGCTGAGATAATTGCAAATGCAGGAAAAGAAAATTCATTAATAATTACAACAAGTATTTCGGGAAGAGGAGTTGATATTCAACTTGGTGGTAAGAAAGGTTCTATACCAGAAGACCAACTTAAAATAGATAAAGATAAAATTAAATCCTTAGGCGGTTTATTTGTAATTGGTACAGAAAGAATGGAGTCAAGAAGAGTCGATAACCAGGCTAGAGGAAGATCTGGAAGACAAGGAGATGAAGGCAGTTCAGTATTTTATGTTAGTCTTGAAGATGATTTAATGAGAATTTTTGGATCAGAGTCTATGAATACTATGCTAGAAAAACTAGGACTTAAAGACGGTGAAAGTATTGATCATCCATGGATTAATAAAGCATTAGAGAGAGCTCAGCAGAAAGTTGAAGCTAGAAATTTTGATATAAGAAAAACACTAATTAAATTTGATAACGTACTCAATGATCAAAGGCATGTTGTATTTTCACAAAGAAAAAATGCGATGAATAGTGAAAATATCTTTGATTATTCAGATGAGTTTTTAAAAGAAATATCTGATGATTTAATAAAGTTAAAAATTTCAAATTTATCCAATCCAAAAAGTAATGAATTTTATAATAAAACAAAGCAAATAATTGGAAAAAGTTTTGAAGAAACTGAGTTTAAGAATTTAATTGAAGCCAAAGATAATGACTTTAGAAAAAAAATCTCTGACAAATTCCAAGAAACAAGAAACGAACGTATTAAACTTCTTGGGGATGATCATGCTAAAGAAATAGAAAAAAGAATTTTTCTTCAATCAATCGATTTAAATTGGAAATCACATATTCAATATTTGGAGCAATTAAGACAAGTTATAGGATTAAGATCTTATGGTCAGAGAGATCCATTAGTTGAATATAAAAAAGAAGCATTTGAATTATTTTCAAATCTTCTAGAAAAATTAAAACTAGATTTCGTAACAATTCTCATGAACTTAAAAGTGGTGATGGAATCAAACAACGAAACACGGGAGTCAAAGAAAATCGATATATCTGACAATCCAAAATGTTTATTGTTAATTAAAAAAAATCAAAAAATTTCTAGAAATGATAGATGCGAGGCTACAGGAAAAAAATTTAAAAACTGTTGTGGAGCCTTATAAAAATTAAATCAATAAAAAGATTGAATAAACTAAAATTAATCCACCAATAACTGCTAATAATAATTTTTTTGATTTAAAAATTTGATCCAAATTATTTTTCTTAATGGTTAATGTGCTTAAATCCTCAGTAATAGTCATAAAACCATCGTTTCTTCCAATTTTAAGAAATTTATTTTTTCTCTCAGTCATTATTTCTTCTGAGGATAATTCATCAAAATAATTTAAATTTTTTGTTAAAGTTCGTCTGACATTTTTTAATATTATATCTCTGTCTCTGTGTGCACCACCTAAAGGTTCGTCAATTATTTCATCTATAACTTTTAATTTTAATAAATCTTTAGCTGAAAGCTTCATAGCTTTTGCAGCATCAAGCATTTTTTTTGGATCTCTCCAAAGAATAGTTGCACATCCCTCTGGAGATATTACTGAATAAATTGCATTTTCTAACATAAGTACTTTGTTTGAAGAAGCTAATGCTATTGCTCCACCAGAACCACCCTCGCCTATAATTATTGCAATTGTTGGAACTTTAAGTTCCATACAGCACTCAATTGATTTAGCAATTGCTTCTGCTTGACCTCTTTCTTCAGCACCAACTCCCGGATATGCTCCTGGAGTATCAATAAAAGAGATTACGGGAATATTAAATTTGTTTGCTAAGTTCATTAATCTTATAGTTTTTCTATAACCCTCTGGTCTCATCATTCCAAAATTTCTCTCAATCCTACTATCTAAATCTTCTCCTTTTTCTTGACCTATAACTAAAACAGATTTTCCATTGAACTTTGCAAATCCAGTTAATACTGATTTATCCTCTCCATAATATCTATCCCCAGATAATGAAATGAAGTCTTCAAACAAATTATCAATAAAAAATTTTGCTTTAGGCCTATCTTCATGACGAGCAACCATAGTAGTCTGCCAAGGATCTAAATTAGAATAAATATTTTTTAATTTTTCATCTATTTCTGTTTGAGTACTTGAAATTTTTTGTGTATCCACCTCAGACAATCCCTCTTGATTGTAGGGATCTTTTAATTTTTCTAGTTCGTTTTCTAGATCTTTTATTTCTGTCTCAAAATTTAGATAATTTTTCATGTTTTATTTATAGCGGATGGTTAAAATACAAAAAAGGCAATAAAATGATATTAAATAAGGTGTAATTCTTATTAATTGACTTAAATCATTTAACAGATACAAATTCATTATCGGGAGAGACTATTTATAGCGCCGAAGGAGCAACCACCCCGGAAACTCTCAGGCAAAAGGACCGATTAAAGCATAACACTCTGGAAAGAGATTGATTTCCGCCGAAGGAGTAAAGCTCTCAGGCAAAAATACAGATGGGGTACGAATTAAGTGCTATGCAAGAAAAATACATTAAAATTAATAATCTTCAAGTATCTGAAAAGCTATCAAACTTCGTAAATGATGAATTATTAAAAAATACAAACGTATCTTCAGAAAATTTTTGGTTAGGTCTAGAAAAAACTCTCAATGAATTAGCACCAAAAAATAAACAATTAATTAAATTAAGGGAAGATTTACAGAAGAAAATAGATGATTGGCATATCAAAAATAAAAGTAAAGAATTTAATTTAGATGAGTATAAAAAATTTTTATTAGAAATTGGTTATTTAAAAAATGAAGGACCTGATTTTAAAATAGAAACTGAAAATGTTGATGAAGAAATTGCAAGTATAGCTGGACCTCAGCTAGTTGTACCTGTGATGAATGCGAGGTACGCGTTAAATGCTGCTAATGCAAGATGGATGAGTTTATATGATAGTCTTTATGGTACAGATGTAATTGAACAGTCTGAAGACAGCGTATCTGAACGATATGACCCTTTAAGAGGTGAAATGGTTATAAAATATGGAAGAGATTTTTTAGATAAGTACTTTCCACTAGCTGGATTAAGTTGGAATAAAATTACAAGTTTTGCAGTAAAATATGGGAAATTAAAAGTTTTAAAAGGTGCTGATATTTTTGATTTGGAGGATGAAAATAAATTTGTTGGGCACCGAGGTGAAAGCGATAATCCGTCTGCAATTATTCTAAAGAATAATAATTTGCATATTGAAATTCTAAAAGACTCAAGAGCTTTTGCTGCTCAACAAGATCATGCAGGTATAAGTGATATTATACTAGAATCTGCAGTTTCAACAATTTGTGATAATGAAGATAGTGTAGCAGCCGTTGACTCAGAAGATAAAATTATTTGTTATCGAAATTGGCTAGGTCTAATGAAAGGAGACCTCAAGTCAAAATTTGAAAAAGAAGGAAAATTATTTGAGAGAAAATTAAATCCACACAGAAGCTATATCTCAAAAGATGGGAAAGGTTTAAAGTTACATGGCAGAAGTCTTTTACTTGTAAGAAACGTTGGTCATCTAATGACTAACCCTTCAATTTTATTAAGTGATGGAAGTGAAATACCCGAGGGTATTATGGATGCATTTATAACTACAGCAGCCGCGCTGCATGATATAAAAAATAAAAATAATTCAAGAACTGGATCAGTTTATATTGTAAAACCTAAAATGCATGGTCCAGACGAGACGGCATTTACAGATTTAATTTTTTCTAAAGTTGAGGAAGTTCTAAATTTACCTAAGTACACTTGTAAGATTGGTATTATGGATGAAGAGCGAAGAACATCAGCAAATTTAAAAGAATGTATTAGAAGTCTCAAAAATAGAGTTTTTTTTATCAATACTGGTTTCTTAGATAGAACTGGTGATGAAATGCATACATCAATGGAGGCCGGTCCTATGATTAAAAAAGGTGATATGAAATCATCTAAATGGATTACTGCATACGAAAATAACAATGTTGATATTGGTTTAAGTTGTGGGTTTTCTGGTAAAGCTCAAATTGGAAAAGGGATGTGGGCAATGCCAGATAAAATGAAAGATATGATGGAACAAAAAACAGGACACTTAAAAGCAGGTGCAAACTGTGCATGGGTTCCATCACCAACAGCAGCTGCGTTACATGCTTTACATTATCATGAAATAAATATTTTTAATGAACAAAAAAAATTAATTGATAGAGAACCAGCTAACCTTGATGATCTCTTAACAATCCCAATAGCAGATAGACCTAATTGGTCTGTAGAGGATATAAATAAAGAAATTTCAAACTCTGCACAAACTTTATTGGGGTATGTTGTAAGATGGGTCGATCAAGGTGTGGGTTGTTCAAAAGTTCCTGATATAAACAATATTGGCTTGATGGAAGATAGAGCAACTCTAAGAATTTCTTCACAACATATAGCCAACTGGATTCATCATGGAATTACAACAAAAATACAAGTAACTGAAATAATGAAAGATATGGCCAAAATAGTAGATGATCAGAACAAAGATGATCCGCTATATGTTAAAATGAGTGATGATTATGAAAATTCTATAGCGTTTCAAACTGCGTGTGATTTAGTATTTAAAGGCAAGGAGCAACCTTCAGGTTATACTGAACCATTACTTCATCTAAATAGGTTAAAAAAAAAATCTAATCTGAGTTCGAAATCAAATTAGATCGATTTTTAAAAGCAGAAAATAAAGTCCCATCATCTAGACTTTCAATCTCTCCTCCAACTGGCAAACCTTGTGCTAATTTAGTAATTTTAACATCTAAATTTTTTAGACTATCTTGAATATAATATGCAGTGGTTTGACCTTCAACAGTTGCACTAGTTGCAAGAATTACCTCTTCGATTTTATCTCTATTAACTCTTTCAACTAGTGAGTTAATTAATAAATCTTCTTTTCTTTGGCCAACTGAAGAAATTGTTCCTCCCAAAATATGAAAATAGCCCTGAAAGATATTTGAATTTTCAATCGACCATTGGTCTGCAATATCCTCTACTACACAAATTTTGTTATATTTTTCTTTTGTATTCTCACAATTTAAACAACCATTTGAATTTGACTTTAAGGCACCACATGAATTGCATCTAACTACATTTTTATAAACCTGCGCCAATGTGTTTGCCATAGGTTTTACAAGTTCGTCGCGATTATTTATTAATTTTAAAACAATTCTTTTTGCTGATTTGGGACCTAAACCTGGAAGTTTTGAAATTAATTTAATTAATTCTTCTATCTCACTGATGTTTTGCATCTATTATAAAGGCCATTTAAAACCAGGAATTCCAAAACCTCCAGTTGCTTTTGAAATTTCCTCAGTTGTTTTTGATTTAAGTTGGGATTTAGCACTATTATGTGCTGCAACAATTAAATCTTCAATTATGGTTTTATCCTCTTTCATAATTTCATCAGATAACTTTATTGTTTGCATCTCTCCCTCTCCATCCAAAGTTATCTTTACAGAATTTGAACCCGAAACTCCTTCAACTCTAATTTCCTTGATCTTTTGTTGGCTTTCTTTCATTTTTGCCTCAAGTTCTTTTGCTTTATCTAAAATTTTACTAAAATCAGTCATTATCAGCTCCATCTTTGTTTGAATTTACATCTATTAATTCGGCATCAGGAAATTTATCAATCACA
>CACFEM010000011.1 GCA_902565325.1 uncultured Pelagibacteraceae bacterium | reverse complement strand
TTCCTAAAAAGGTTGTGTTCTGTGATTTGCCAAAAACTTCGACAGGAAAAATACAAAAGTTTGAATTAAGAAAACAAGTTTAGGTAATTTTTGAATTTTCAATTAGAAAATAAAAATGTTTATGCGTCTGATGCAGGACAGGGTATTGATCAAAATAAAGAAACAATAGTATTTCTTCATGGAAGTGGTCTTTCGCATATTGTTTGGTCTCTAACTGAACAGTTTTTTTCAAATAATAATTTTAACGTATTATCTATTGATTTACCTGGGCACGGTAATTCAGATGGACCTTGCTTAGATAGTATTGAAAAAATAGCTGATTGGTTGGAGCAGGTTTTTAATAAACTTCATTTAAATAATTTAATTTTAATTGGTCATTCCCAAGGTTGCTTGGAGATACTTGAATATGCTCACAAATATAAAAATAGATTAAAAAAGTTAGTTTTTATCGGAGGATCAAATAAGATGCCAGTTCATCCAGATTTAATTGATCTAGCAAAAAATGGGGACTCCGATGCTGTTAAATTAATGATGAAGTGGGGTTATGAAGGTTCAAAAAGATTTATTGGTGGTAACCCACTAGAAAAAATAATACAATCACCTCGAGACATAAGAGACATACTGGCGGTGGACCTTGTTGCATGTAACAATTACAAAAATGGTTCTGATGCTGCTAAATTAATAGAATTTCCATCAATGTTTATTTTTGGTTCTCTAGATAAGATGGTAAATCTAGAAGCTGGAAAAAAATTTTCTAGTCTAATTAACAACTCATCTACACACATAATCGAGGGTTGTGGCCATATGATTATGATTGAAAAAGCATTTGAAATGAGAGACAAAGTTTTAGAATTTTTGAAAAAATGAAGAACTTTTTAATTGCAAAATCAAGAAGACTTAGAGGTACGCCATATACTTCTCGAATTGAGGAACAGGGTGTTACAGCTTATACAATTTATAACCATATGTTGCTTCCAGCTGCCTTTGGTTCAATTGAAGATTCTTATCATCATTTAAAAGAGTATGTTCAAATTTGGGATGTAGCAGCTGAAAGACAGGTAGAAATCTCAGGAAAAGATTCTGCAAAATTAGTTCAGCTAATGACTTGTAGAGATTTATCAAAATCTAAAGATGGAAGATGTTATTATTGTCCGATTATAGATGATAATGCTGGATTAATTAATGATCCAGTTGTTTTAAGAATTAATGAAAATAAATGGTGGATTTCTATTGCAGATACAGACGTAATATTATTTGCAAAAGGATTAGCAATTGGAAATAAATTTGATGTTAAAATCATTGAACCTAAAGTTGATATCATGGCTGTACAAGGTCCAAAATCATTTCAATTGATGGAAAAAGTATTTGGAGAACAGATCACAAAATTAAAATTTTTTGGTTTTGATTATTTTGAATTTGGAGGCGCAAAACACCTTATCGCACAATCTGGATGGTCTAAACAAGGAGGTTATGAAGTATATGTTCAAAATACTGAAGCAGGCTTAAAACTATATGATCATTTATTTGAAATTGGAAAAGAATTTAATATTAAACCAGGGTGTCCTAATTTAATAGAACGAATCGAAAGTGGACTGTTATCTCATGGCAATGATATGGATAACGGAGATAATCCTTATGAATGTGGTTTTGATAAATATATTAATATAGATAGTGATGTTATTTTTTTAGGAAAAGAAAAATTAAAGAAAATAAAATCTGAAGGTATAAAAAGAAAATTAATGGGTGTTAAGTTAGATTTGGACAAAATAAGTTTAACAGGATCTTTAGATCTGGCTGATGATAATAACAAAATTATTGGGGAATTAAGGTCAGCCTGTTATTCGCCTCATTTTAAAAAAGTAATTGGTATTGCTATGATGAAAAAATCGCATTGGAATATAGACCAGAACATAAAAGCAAGCATAAATGGTGATATTTGCAGTGGTAAAGTTTGCGATTTACCTTTTATTTAGTATAACAACTTTAAAATGAACTTAGCTATAGTAGGTGCAACAGGAAATGTTGGGAGAAAAACTCTTGAAGTATTTGATAAAAAAAACTTTAAGTTTAATAATCTATATTTAGTTGCCTCAGAAAAAAGTGCAGGAAAAAAAATCTCTTTTAGAGATAAAGAGTATGTTATTGAAAATTTAGAGACATATGATTTTTCAAAAGCAGATATAACTTTTTTTGCAGCAGGAGGAAAAATTGCTGAAAAATTTGCAGAAAAGGCTGCAAAGCACACAATTGTAATAGATAATTCAAGTTTTTTTAGGATGGATCCTGATGTTCCATTGATCGTTCCACAAGTGAATGCAGCCGAAATTAAAAATATGAAAAAAAATATTATTGCCAATCCAAATTGTTCTACAGCACAACTTGTTATAGCACTTAAACCACTACATGATTTATTCAAAATTAAAAGAGTTGTAGTTTCAACTTACCAATCTGTTTCAGGTGGTGGCAAAAGTCCAATGGATGAATTAATTGATCAAACCAAACAATATTTAGATGGAAAAAAAATAGAGTCAAAAAATTTTACCAAACAAATCGCTTTTAATGTTATTCCACATATCGATGTTTTTGCTGATGATGGATATACAAAAGAAGAATTAAAAATGACAAATGAAACAAAAAAAATCTTAGATGAGTCAATTGAACTTACAGCTACATGTGTAAGAATTCCTGTTTTAGTATCTCATTCAGAGTCTGTAAATATAGAATTTGAAAAACCATATACTTTAGAAAAAGTGAGAGATGTTTTAAGTAAAGCAGATGGTTGTGAGGTCATTGATAAAAGAGAAAATGGAGGTTATAGCACACCATTTGAAGCAGCAGGAAGTGATGAGACATTTATATCTAGAATTAGGGAAGACAAAACAAAAAAAAATTCATTAAATTTGTGGATTGTATCAGACAACTTATTGAGAGGTGCTGCACTTAATTCTGTTGAAATTGCTGAAACAGTTATTAATTCAAAGTAAAATATGGAAAACAGACCTTTATCACCACACATACAGATTTATAAATGGCATATTTCTTCATTAGTATCTATTTCACATAGAATTACAGGAATAATTAATTTTTTTGCAATCACATTAATTTGTATTTGGTTTACATTAATGCTTCTAGGAGAAAGTAATTATCAAATTATAAAAATTTTTTTAGAAACTTTTTTAGGTAAATTTATTTTAATTGGAATAACTTGGTCATTTAGTTTTCAAATGTTAAGTGAAATAAGACACTTGATTATGGATTTGGGTTATGGATTTGAATTACAAACAACAAAAATTACAGGTTTGTTAGTTATTTTTGGTTCGATTATTCTGACTATTCTAATTTATTCTATTGGCAGAGGATTAATATAATGCTGCCAGTAACAAAAAAATGGTTATTCTTAAAAATTAGTTCTGCAATCTTATTACCTTTAATGCTTTGGTTTATTATAAATTTAGTGAATATTTATGATAAAAGTTATTTAGAAATAGTGAATTTTTTAACAACACAACCATCTAAATTCCTAATTGGATTATTTTTAGTTATTGCTTATTTTTTTTCAGCTTTGACTATAAGTGAGGTTTTTGAAGACTATATTAACGATAAAAAAACCAAAAATGCCGCAAACAAAGTCCTAAATTTTTTTGCTATAACAATTCCAGTAATTACAATAATTGTAATTTTTAATTTAAATACATGAAAGCATATAATATTATAGACCATGAGTACGATGTTGTTGTACTTGGTGCAGGTGGATCAGGTTTAAGAGCGGCCGTAGGGCTCAGCGAAGCTGGCTTAAAAACAGCTTGTATCTCAAAAGTATTTCCTACCAGAAGTCATACATCAGCTGCACAAGGTGGAATATCAGCAGCACTAGGAAACATGGGAGAAGATGATTGGAGATGGCACATGTATGACACTGTCAAAGGTGCAGATTGGTTAGGTGATCAAGATAGTATTGAATATCTTTGTAAAGAAGCACCTAAAGCAGTTTTAGAGTTAGAGAAATATGGAGTTCCATTTAGCAGAACTGAAGAAGGAAAAATTTATCAAAGACCATTTGGTGGAATGACAAAAAATTATGGAAATGGAATAGTTCAAAGAACTTGTGCAGCAGCTGATAGAACAGGACATGCTATTTTACACACATTATATGGACAAGCGTTAAAGCATAATACAGAATTTTTTATAGAATATTTTGCATTAGATTTGTTGATGAAGAATGGAGAATGCAAAGGTCTAATTGCTTGGAATTTGAATGATGGCACAATTCACAGATTTAGAGCGCACACAGTAATTATTGCTACAGGTGGTTATGGAAAAGTTTATTATTCAGCAACATCAGCACATACTTGCACTGGTGATGGTAATGCAATGGTTTTAAGAGCTGGATTACCGCTTCAGGATATGGAGTTTGTTCAATTTCACCCAACAGGAATTTATGGCCATGGCACCTTAATAACAGAAGGTGCGCGAGGAGAAGGGGGTTATCTTACAAATTCTAAAGGTGAAAGATTTATGGAAAGATATGCTCCAAATGCAAAAGATTTAGCATCAAGAGATGTCGTTAGCAGATCTATGTCTATTGAGATTAATGAGGGAAGAGGTGTTGGAAAAGATCAAGATCATGTTCATTTGAACCTAAGTCACTTAGATAAAGATATTATTGAAAGCAGGCTTCCTGGAATTACTGATGCAGCGAGATTATTTGCAAATGTAGATGTAACTAAAGAACCAATTCCTGTTGTGCCAACAGTTCATTATAATATGGGTGGTATTCCAACAAACTATAAAGCAGAGGTATTAACTGTAAATGGCTCAGAAAAAACTGTTCCAGGTTTAATGGCTATAGGAGAAGCGGCATGTGTCTCTGTTCATGGAGCAAATAGACTTGGTTCTAATTCTTTAATTGATTTAGTAGTATTTGGAAGAGCAGCAGCAAAAAGAGCAGCTGAATTAGTTAAGCCAGGAACACCTCATGAAGAAATTCCTGAGTCAGAAACACAAAAATGTTTAGATAGATTTGATAAACTTAGAAATGCACAAGGAAATAATAGTACTGCAGAACTTAGACTTTCAATGCAAAAAACTATGCAGTCGAAATGTGCAGTTTTTAGAACAGAAAAAAATCTTAAAGAAGGTGTTGATGAGATTAAAAAAACTTATGATGGTATGGACTCAATTTCAGTTAAAGATAGGTCTTTAGTATTTAATACTGATTTAGTTGAAACATTAGAATTTGATAATTTAATAAGACAAGCAGTAACTACTGTAGAGTCTGCATATCATAGAAAAGAGAGCAGAGGTGCTCACGCGAGAGATGACTATCCAAAAAGAGATGACGAAAAATTTATGCAACATACTCTTGCTTGGTGTGATGGAAAAAATACAAAGATTAGTTATAGAGCAGTACACAAATCAACTTTAACAAATGAAGTTCAATATTTTCCACCACAAGAGCGAGTATATTAATGGTTCAGCTAAGTTTACCTAAAAATTCAGAGGTTAAAAAAGGCAAATATTTTAAAGACAAAACTGGATCTAAAAATTTAAGAAAAGTAAATATTTATAGATGGGATCCATCGACAGAAGAAAATCCTAGAATTGATACATACGAAGTTGATATGGATAATTGTCCATCTAAGGTGCTGGATATTCTAAATAAAATTAAAAACGAAATTGATCCTACATTGGCCTATAGAAGATCTTGTGCCCATGGTGTTTGTGGTTCTTGTGCTATGAATATGGGTGGTAAAAATGGACTTGCTTGTACAACTCCTCATGCAGAGATAGATGGTGATATTGATATTTATCCGCTACCTCATTTAAAAGTTAAAAGAGATTTGATTGGTGATTTAGATGGCTTATATAAACAATATCAATCTATTGAACCTTGGTTAAAAAATAACTCAACAAAACAGACAACAGAAATTTATCAGTCTAAAGAAGATAGAGCAAAACTTGATGGTGCTTACGAATGCATTATGTGTGCTTGCTGTTCTACATCTTGCCCAAGTTATTGGTGGAATGGAGATAAATATTTAGGTCCAGCAGTTCTGCTACAGGCTTATAGATGGATTATTGATAGTAGAGATGAAGAGAGAAAAGCTAGATTAAAAAAAGTTTCAGATGAATTAAAATTATATAGATGTCATACAATATTAAATTGTACAAATGCATGTCCTAAGGGCTTGAATCCAGCAAAAGCTATAGCTGAAATAAAAAAAATGTTAGCAACAGCTAATGTTTAAATAGACTATTCGATATTTTTGATCTAAAACACCGTATTCATGAAATTAATAGAACACTTCGTAAACGGTAAAATAATTCCGGGATCTTCAGATAAAAAAGGAAAAGTTTTTAATCCAGCAACTGGCGAACAAGAGTCAGAGGTAAGACTTGCTTCAAAATCTGATCTAGACAGTGCTGTTGAGGTAGCAAAAAAAGCATTTGAAAGTTGGTCTTTAAAACCTGCTCTACAAAGAGCTAGAATAATATTTAAATTTAAAGAATTAATTGAAAAAAATTCTGATGAATTAACGAAGTTAATAGTTTCAGAACATGGAAAAGTTTATGAGGATGCAAGAGGCTCTTTAACTAGAGGACTTGAGGTGGTAGAATTTGCTTGTGGAATACCACATTTATTAAAAGGTGAGTTTTCAGAAAATGTTGGAACCAATGTTGATAGTTGGTCAATCAGACAACCATTAGGAGTTGTTGCAGGTATTACACCTTTTAATTTTCCTGCTATGGTACCAATGTGGATGTTTCCAATAGCAATAGCTTGTGGAAACACTTTTATTCTTAAACCATCAGAAAAAGACCCTTCTTGCGCAATAAGATTAGCAGAATTACTTTCTGAGGCGGGTCTTCCAGAAGGAGTATTTAACGTAATAAATGGAGATAAAGAAGCTGTTGATGCAATTTTGGAAAACAAAGATATCAAAGGTGTTAGTTTCGTAGGATCTACTCCTATTGCAAAATATATTTATGAAAATTCAGCTAAAAATGAAAAAAGAGTTCAAGCTTTGGGTGGAGCAAAAAACCATTTAGTTGTTATGCCAGATTGTGATTTAGATGGTGCAGTAAATGGTTTAATGGGTGCTGCTTATGGTTCAGCTGGAGAAAGATGTATGGCTCAATCAGTTGCGGTTGCGGTTGGAGATATTGGTGATGAACTTGTATCAAGATTATCAAAAAAAGCTGAAGCTTTAAAAGTTGGTCCTGGAATGGATAAAGCATCAGAAATGGGACCTTTAGTTACAAAAGAACATTTAGAAAAAGTTACAAGTTACGTTGATTTAGGTGTCAAGGAAGGCGCAAAGCTAGTGGTTGATGGAAGAGGTTTAAAACTTCAAGGTTATGAAAATGGTTTCTATATAGGTGGATGCTTGTTTGATCATGTAAATAAAGATATGAGAATTTACAATGAGGAAATATTCGGTCCAGTCTTATCAGTTGTTCGAGTAAAAACTTTTGAGGAAGCTGCAAAATTAATTAACGACCATGAGTACGGAAATGGAGTTAGTATTTATACAAGAGACGGTGATGCAGGTAGAACTTTTGCAAGTAAAATTCAAGTAGGTATGGTTGGTATTAACGTGCCGATCCCAGTTCCAATGGCATTTCATAGTTTTGGTGGTTGGAAAAGATCATTATTTGGAGATAGTGGAATGCATGGTATGGAAGGAATAAAATTTTATACTAAACTTAAAACAGTAACATCCAGATGGCCTTCAGGTGTCCGATCAAATGTGGAATTTGTTATGCCAACAATGAAATAAAGGAAATAAATGACAAAAATATCTTTAATTGGTGCAGGCCAAATAGGTGGAACTCTTGCACATTTAATAGGAACAAAAGAATTAGTAAATGAAGTGGTTTTATTTGATGTAGCTAGTGGTATTGCAAAAGGAAAGGCATTAGATATTGCTCAATCTTCTTCAGTAGATGGATTTAATGTTAGGTATTCAGGAACTGACAACTATGAAGATATAAAAGATTCAGATGTAATTATAATTACAGCAGGTGTTCCAAGAAAACCTGGAATGAGCCGAGATGATCTTCTTGGGATTAACTTAAAAATTATTAAACAAGTTGCTGAGGGTGTTAAGAAAAATGCTCCTAACGCTTTTGTGATTTGTATCACCAATCCTTTAGATGTTATGGTTATGGCATTTCAAAAATTTTCAGGTTTGCCATCAAATAAAGTTGTTGGTATGGCAGGTATTTTAGATAGTTCGAGATTTAAATTATTTTTATCATTAGAACTAAATGTGCCAGTTAGAGAAATTGAGGCAATGGTTATGGGTGGTCATGGTGACACTATGGTTCCTATGCCAAGATTTACAAAAATTTCAGGTAAACCATTGTTGGATCTTGTAAAGGATGGAAAGATTTCTTCAGAAAGAGTTGAGGAAATTAATCAAAGAACACGAGATGGTGGTGCGGAAATAGTTAAATATTTAGAAAAAGGATCAGCTTTTTATGCACCAGCAGCTTCAGGTGTTCAAATGGCAGAAGCATATTTAAATGATCAGAAAAAATTATTACCCTGCGCTGTACAATTAAATGGAGAATATGGTGTGAAAAATGTTTATGCAGGTGTTCCTGTTGTCATTGGAAAAGATGGTGTAGAAAAAATTGAAGAGATTGATTTAGATGAAAAAGAAAAAAAAGAATTTATGCATTCAATAGATGCTGTAAAAGCTTTATGGGAAGCTGCATCTAAAATAGATCCTGATTTATCTAAATAATAATGAATATTCACGAGCATCAAGCTAAACAAATATTAAAAAAATATGGAGCTGTAGTTCCCGAAGGAGTATTTTCGCTTAATGTTGATGAACTTATTCAAAAAGCAAAAGCACTCAAAACTGAGAAATATGTGCTTAAAGCACAAATCCATGCTGGTGGTAGAGGAAAAGCTGGTGGTGTAAAAATTTTAAACTCTATTGAGGAACTTACGGTAGCAGCTAAAGAATTACTTGGAAAAACACTAGTTACTCATCAAACTGGCCCTGAGGGTAGAGAGGTAAAAAGATTATACGTAGAAGAATCATCAAATATAGATAAAGAATTTTACTTATCGTGCCTGGTTGATAGGGCAAGTTCTAAAATTGCATTTATATCAAGTGACCAAGGAGGGATGGACATTGAAGAAGTTGCAAGCAGTTCACCTGAAAAAATTATAACTACAAAAGTTGATATGGGTGATGAAATTTCTGATTCAGATTGTGAAAAAATAATAAATATTTTTAATTTAAATGAAGACGCAAAAAGACAAGCAATAAAATTAATTAAATCAATATATAAAATGTTTGTAGGTACTGACGCAAACATGGTTGAAATAAATCCATTAATTTTGACAAAAGAGGAAAAAATTGTTTGTTTAGATGCAAAAGTTAATTTCGACTCTAACGCTTTATTCAGGCATCCAGAAATTGTTGAATTAAGAGATTTAAATGAGGAAGATCCTACCGAGATAGAAGCTAGCAAGCATGATCTTGCGTATATCAAGCTAGATGGAACTATTGGCTGTATGGTGAATGGGGCAGGATTAGCAATGGCAACAATGGATATAATTAAATTGTATGGTAAAGAGCCAGCAAATTTTTTAGATGTAGGTGGCGGTGCATCCAAAGAAAAAGTATCTGCTGCATTAAAGATAATTCTCTCAGATAAAAATGTTAAAGGTATTTTAATTAATATTTTTGGAGGAATAATGAGATGTGATGTTCTTGCCCAAGGTGTAGTTGATGCAGCTAAAGAAATTAATATTAGCGTACCTTTGGTTGTAAGATTAGCAGGCACAAATTTCAAAGAAGGAAAAGAAATTCTTGATAATTCTGGATTAAAATTAATTTCTGCAGAAAATTTAGATGATGCTGCTAAGAAAATTGTTGAGGCGATAAAATAAAATGTCGGTTTTAGTAAATAAAAATACCAAAGTAATTTGTCAGGGATTTACTGGTTCACATGGAACATTTCATTCAGAGCAGGCTATAAAATATGGAACCAATCTTGTTGGTGGAGTTACGCCTAAGAAAGGTGGACAAAAACATTTAGACAGACCAGTTTTTAATAGCGTTATAGAGGCAAAAAATGAAGTAGGAGCAGATGCAACTATGATTTATGTGCCTGCTAAATTTGCAGCAGCAGCAATCATTGAAGCTATTGATGCTTCAGTTGAACTTATTGTTTGTATAACTGAAGGAATTCCAATTCAGGATATGTTAAAGGTCAGACAAAAATTAAGTGGATCTGGTAGCAGATTAATTGGACCTAATTGCCCAGGAATAATTACACCAGATGAATGTAAAATTGGGATTATGCCAGGAAGTATTCATAAAAGAGGAAGTGTTGGAATTGTATCAAGGTCAGGTACATTGACGTATGAAGCAGTAGCCCAAACAACTGAAAATGGACTTGGTCAATCAACTTGTATTGGTATTGGTGGCGATCCTATTAATGGAACAAATTTTATAGATTGTTTAGATTTATTTTTAAATGATAATGAAACGGAATCTATTTTAATGATAGGTGAAATTGGAGGAACAGCCGAGGAAGAAGCGGCTGAATTTATAAAAAATCATAAGATTAAAAAACCAATTGTTGGATTTATCGCTGGAATTACCGCTCCTCCAGGAAGAAGAATGGGGCATGCTGGTGCCATTATATCAGGTGGCAAAGGTGGAGCTGAAGATAAAATAAAAAAAATGGAAGAATGTGGCATTACAGTCGCCAAATCACCATCAATTATTGGAAAAACTTTATTTGATAAACTGTCTAATTGAAAAAAAATATTAGAGGGATATATTAAATAAAAAGATGTCTTCATCAAAAAATCTTGATTTCGAAAAAACTTCATTTTTAAACAAATCTAATAGTGCATTTATAGAAGAAATGTATTTAAAGTTTGTGAATAAAGATGCTGATCTTCCAGAAAGTTGGGCAAATTATTTTGAGGGAATTGGTGAAGAATTAAATATTATAGCAAAAGAAATTAATGGTCCATCGTGGGGACCTACAAAAAAAAAGATTAATATTGATGAATTACAAAAAAAAATAGAAGAACAAGATAAAAATGATTTTGATAATGTTAAATTAGATACTTCAGAAAAATTTAATTTTCAATTACTTGCTGACTCAAATAAAGATTCTATTAGCGCTGTAGCATTAATTAGAGCATATAGATTAAGAGGACATTTATTAGCAGATCTTGATCCTTTAGAAATGAGAGAGTCTGAATATTTAGATGAGCTCCATCCAGATTTTTATGGTTTTAAAAAAGAAAATTACGATAAGAAAATTTTTCTAAACGGAGTAATTAATCGTAAATATGCAAATATAAGAGAAATACTTAAGTTCATGAAGAAGACCTATTGTGGAAAAATAGGTTATGAGTTCATGCATATTTCAAATCCAGTTGAAAGAATGTGGTTTAGAGACAGGATAGAGCAAGATAAAAACGCACTTCAATTTACAAAAAATGGTAAAGAGGCAATATTAAATAAATTAGTACAGGCAGAAGGATTTGAAAAATTTTTAGCTACAAAGTATGTAGGAACAAAAAGATTTGGTTTAGATGGTGGTGAAAGTTTAATACCTGCTCTCGAACAAATAATAAAAATTGGTGGTCAAAATAATATAAAAGAAGTTAAAATAGGCATGTCTCATAGAGGCAGACTTAATGTATTGGCAAATGTTTTACAAAAATCTTATAAAAGAATTTTTAACGAGTTTGCTGGTGAGTTTAGTTCTGATACCGAAGATAGCGCTGGTGATGTTAAATATCACTTAGGAGCATCCTCAAACAGAGAGTTTGATGGAAATTCAGTTCATGTAAGTTTAACAGATAACCCTTCTCATTTGGAGGCTGTTAACCCTGTAGTTCTAGGACAAACAAGAGCTAAACAATTTTTCCATAAGGATAAAGAGAGAAATAAAGTTATTCCTATTCTCATTCATGGGGATGCAGCCTTTGCTGGTCAAGGAGTTGTAGCAGAATGTTTTGCAATGTCTGGACTACCAGGACACAACACTGGAGGAACAATTCATATTATTGTTAATAACCAGATAGGATTTACTACTAGTCCAAGATTTGCCAGGTCTTCACCTTATCCATCTGATGTTGCAAAAATGGTAGAGGCACCAATTCTTCATGTTAATGGTGATGATCCAGAAGCAGTTGTTTATGCTACTAGAATAGCAACAGAATTTCGATTAAAATTTAATAGAGACGTAGTAGTAGATTTAATTTGTTATAGAAGATTTGGACATAATGAGGGAGATGAGCCTTCATTTACTCAACCTTTAATGTATAAAAAAATTAGATCTCATCCCAGTGTTTACAAAATTTATGGAAATAAATTAGTAAACGAAAAATCTATAACTGAAGAATTGTTAAATCAAAATGTTAAATCATTTAAAGGTTTACTTGATGAACAATACAAAAGTGCAAAAGATTATAAACCTAAAATAGAATGGTTTGAGGGAACATGGTCAAGATATAAACCTGAAAGAGGTAAAGATAAAAGGGGTATAACAGGTTTTGAGGAAAATAAATTAAGAATAATTTCAGATAAAATAAATGATATTCCTGAAGAAAAAAATATTCATAAGACTATCTCTAAAATATTTAATGCTAGAAAAGAAAGTATCGAAAAAGGTACTGGAATTGACTGGTCTTCAGCAGAAGCTCTTGCTTTTGGATCTTTGCTAGAAGAGGGATATCCAGTTAGGCTTGTAGGACAAGACTCTGGAAGAGGAACATTTAGTCAACGACATTCTGTACTGAGAAATCAAATAGATAATTCTAGGTACATTCCTCTTAATAATATTTCTAAAAATCAAAAGCAATTTGAAGTAGTAGATAGTTTTTTGTCTGAACTTGCAGTTTTGGGCTTTGAATATGGTTATAGTTTAGTAGAACCAAATACACTCACTCTTTGGGAAGCACAATTCGGTGACTTTGCTAATGGCGCTCAAGTAGTAATTGATCAATTTATTGCATCTGGTGAGAGAAAGTGGAATAGAGCATCTGGTATTGTGATGCTGTTGCCTCATGGATATGAAGGGCAAGGACCAGAACATTCATCGGCAAGGTTAGAGAGATTTTTACAACTATGCTCAAACGATAATATGCAAGTAATGAACTGTACAACTCCAGCAAATTATTTTCATGCTTTAAGAAGACAAATGCATAGGAGTTTCAGAAAGCCACTAATCATAATGACACCAAAATCATTATTAAGAAATAAGTATTGTGTTTCAAATTTAGAAGATTTTAACAAAAAAAATACTTTCCATAGGGTACTGTGGGATCATTCTATCGATCCTAAGTCCAAAGGATTTATTAAACTAAAAGAAAGTTCTAAAATTAAAAAAGTAATTCTTTGCTCTGGAAAAGTATATTTTGATTTATTAGATGCCAGAGAAAAGCTCAAAAGAGATGATGTGGTGATGTATAGAATTGAACAATTGTATCCATTTCCAGCAAAAGCTTTGGTTAAGGAGTTAAAACCATATGCTAAAAATGCTGAATTCTTTTGGTGCCAAGAAGAACCAAAAAATATGGGTGCTTGGTTTTCAGTTAGAGATTATATCCAATGGACATTAGACACTTTAAAGGCTAATAATAATAAAATTTCTTATATAGGAAGAAGCCCAGACGCAACTCCTGCAACAGGATATGCCAAAAGGCATAATTCTCAACAACAAGAAATAATTAACAAGGTATTTGATTAATTTTAATGAGTGAAAAAATAGTAGTCCCAGTTCTTGGTGAAAGTATAACAGAAGCAACTGTTGCAAAATGGCTAAAAAATACAGGCGATGCAGTTGAAGCGGATGAGCCGATTGTAGAACTTGAGACAGACAAAGTAAATTTAGAAGTGCCATCACCAATTTCTGGAGTATTAACTGAAATTAATTCACAAGATGGGTCTGTTGTTGAAGTGGGAGCATTGTTAGGTTCTGTATCAGCAGATGGTGGAGCAGTTAAATCTACACCAATAAAGAAAGAAGAAATAAAGAAAGAACAAACTGTTGCTAAAGAGAGCAATGTAATAAAATTAGATGCAAACAAAAAAGAACCAAAAATATTTGAAGAAAAAGAAATCGAAAAATCCAAAGAGAAACCATTGGTTTTAACTGAGGAAGTTAAACCAGATTTTGCTCCAAAAAGAAATATTAATCCAACTTTGTCTCCAGCAGTGAGAAAAATAGTTGCTGAAAATAATATTGATATTAATTCAATTCAAGGCTCAGGCAAAGATGGAAGAGTTTTAAAAGGAGATTTAATAAGTTTGATGGGAGCAAATCCAAAACCATCTGAAAGAAAAATTCAATATGGTGAAGAAGAACGAATTAAAATGACCAGGTTGAGACAAACTATTGCAAAAAGATTAAAGCAAGCTCAAGAGAATGCTGCTCTTTTAACAACATTTAATGAGGTTGATATGAGTAGTGTAATGGAAATGAGAAAAGAAAATCAAGAGGATTTCCAATCTCGTTATGGAATAAAATTAGGATTTATGTCTTTCTTTGTAAAAGCATGTGTGGTTGCTTTAAAAAATTTCCCTGCAGTGAATGCTGAAATAGATGATGATGAGATAATATATAAAAATTATTACAATATTAGTTTTGCTGTTGGAACAGATAAAGGCTTGGTTGTTCCAGTTTTGAGAAATGCAGATGAATTATCTTTTGCTGATATTGAAAAAAATATTAAAGAAATTTCAGAAAAAGCGAGAGATGGAAAGCTAACGATTGAAGATCTCCAGGGCGGAACATTTACAATAAGTAATGGAGGTGTGTATGGGTCTATGCTTTCAACTCCAATACTAAATTTACCTCAATCTGGAGTGTTGGGCATGCATAATATAGTGGAAAGACCTGTTGTTGTAGACGGTGAAATCAAAATAAGACCAATTATGTATTTAGCATTATCATATGATCACAGAATTATTGATGGAAAAGAATCTGTATCTTTCCTTAAAATGATTAAAGAAAACTTAGAAGATCCTAGAAGGTTGTTTTTAGATATTTAAATGTCAGAAAAATTTCAAGCTGTAGTTATTGGAGGTGGACCGGGTGGTTATGTGTGCGCAATCAGACTTGCTCAATTAGGATTAAAAACTGCATGTATAGAGTCCAGAGGGTCTTTGGGAGGTACTTGTTTAAATGTTGGTTGCATCCCATCAAAAAGCTTACTTAATCTGTCTGAAGAATTTCATAAAGTAAAAAGTTTAGCAAACAAAGGTATTGAAGTTGGTGAAGTAAAATTAAATTTAGACAAAATGATGAAAAGCAAAGATAAAGCTGTAACCGTTCTTACAAAAGGTGTTGAATTTCTTTTGAAAAAAAACAAAGTTACTTATTTTAAAGGACACGGAAGTTTTAAATCTAAAAATGAAATTTTAATAAAGGATGATAAAAATAAAGAGACTATCATCCAAACAGAAAAAACAGTTATTGCAACAGGATCAGTTCCAGTTTCATTACCAGGAATAGAAATAGATGAGAAAACAATTGTCTCATCAACAGGTGCTTTAAAGTTAGAAAAAGTACCTAAGAAAATGGTCGTAGTAGGAGGAGGCTATATAGGATTGGAGATGGGATCTGTATGGTCAAGACTTGGAGCAGAGGTGCAAGTTGTTGAATTTTTAGATCATATTACACCTGGAATGGATAAAGAAATCTCATCAGAGTTTATGAAAATATTAAAAAAGCAGGGAATGAAATTTAATATGCAAAATAAAGTTGAAACAATTAAAAAAAATGCAGCTGGTGCAGTGGTTTCAACAGTAGATAAAGATGGTAATAAAAATAATTTTGAGTGTGATGTTGTTTTGATTTCTGTTGGCAGAAAACCTAATACAGATGGTTTGAATTTAGAGTCTGTAGGAGTAGATCTTGATGAAAGAAATAGAATTAAAACTGATAAAATTTTTAAGACTAACGTTGAAAATATTTATGCAATAGGCGATGTAATTGTTGGTCCAATGCTTGCACATAAAGCGGAGGACGAAGGTATAGCAGTTGCAGAAAACATAGTTGGTCAATCTGGACATGTAAATTACGATACAATCCCAGGAGTAGTTTATACAACACCAGAAGTAGCATCAATCGGTAAAACTGAGGAACAATTAAAAGAATTAAATAAAAAATATAAAGTAGGGAAATTTTCGTTTATGGCTAATTCAAGAGCCAAGGCCATAGATGATGCAGAAGGTTTTGTTAAAATTTTAGCAGATGAGCAAACAGATAAAGTATTAGGTGCACATATAATTGGACCTCATGCAGGAGAATTAATTGCAGAGATTGGTGTTGCAATGGAATTTGGTGCAAGTGCAGAAGATATCGCCCGAACTTGTCACGCTCATCCAACGTTTTCTGAAGCAGTTAAAGAAGCTGCTTTATCAGTAGATAAAAGAGCAATACACTCTTAATTTTTTTTCATATTATAAAAATATGAAATATCCGATTCTCGTACCAAATATATTTAATCATCCATTTACTTATGAAAGTAATTTAAATCTTAATGTTGGAGATTATGTAATGGTACCTTTTGGAAAATCAAAAATTACTGGTATTGTTTGGGACGAATTTGAAAAAAATAATAATAAAAATTTTAAGATTAAAAAGGTAATCAAGAAATTAGACGTTACTCCATTAAAAAAAAATACAATTAATTTTTTAAATTGGTTTGCAGAATATAATCTTATCCCAAAAGGTATGGCATTAAAGTTAGTACTCTTAACTAGTAATGCGGTAGAAAACAAAGAAACTCAACTTTATCAAATATTTGATAGCAAAATTAAGCAAAACTTAATCAAGCTGTCTAGTGATCAAAATAAATCTCTAAAAAAAATGAATGTTTCAAATAAAAAATTTAGAGTTCATGTTTTACAAGGCACAACTGGATCAGGAAAAACTTTAGTTTATTTTGAAGCATTAAAACCACTGATAGAGAAGGGTTTTCAAGGATTAATTTTATTACCAGAAATAGGTTTAACTAGTCAGTTTGAACAAAAATTTTTAGAATATTTTGGTTTTAAGCCCGCAGTTTGGCACTCAGGTATCTCAAAAAAAAAGAAAGAATTAATTTGGAGTGGCGTTTCTAATGGTAAAATAAAAATAATTATTGGTGCAAGGTCTTCATTATTTTTACCATTTAAAAAATTAGGAATGATAATTGTTGATGAGGAACATGATCAATCATTTAAACAAGATGAAGGTATAACCTACAATGCTCGTGATATGGCAATTTCTAGAGCATCTTTTGAAAATATTCCTATCAATTTGATTACTGCTGTTCCTTCAATAGAAACTTTTGAAAATATTAAAAAGGGTAAATACGAGGTTTCTAGATTAAATGAAAGATATCAAAACGCAGCTTTACCTAATTATGAAATTATTAATTTAAATAATACCAAACTTGAAAAACAATCATGGCTATCAAATAAAATTATTGAAAAAGTTAATTTACATTTGGAAAAAAAAGATCAAGTTTTGTTTTTTTTAAACAGAAGAGGTTTTTCTCCAAATGCATTGTGTAATAAGTGTTTTACAAGTTTTACATGTCCAAATTGTAGTATCAATTTAGTTTATCATAAAAATAAAAATAACTTATTATGCCATTATTGTGGATACAAATCCGATCTTAAAAGGGACTGTACAAAAGAAGGCAATTGTGAATTTATTTTTAGCGGACCTGGTGTTGAGAGAATTTCAGAAGAGGTAAAAAGAAAATTCCCTGGAAAAAAAATAGAGATTTTTTCAAGTGACACAATGAATAAAAAAGATTCTAAAGAAAAAATAGATAAAATTATTAATAATGAAACGCATATTTTGGTTGGAACTCAATTAATTTCAAAAGGTTTTCATTTTCCAAGTTTAAATTGCATTGTAGTTGTTGATATCGATCTTTCATCTCAAGGACATGATTTAAGAGGTGCAGAAAAAAATTTGCAGCTCTATCATCAACTTTCAGGACGTGCAGGAAGAACAGGAAAGCCAGCAACCGTATATTTTCAAACTTATGAAAATAATACTAAGATGATTTCAGAAATTACAAGTAAAAATCCAGATATTTTTTTAGAAAGAGAACTAAAGATAAGAAAAAAAAATAAACTACCTCCATTTCAAAGGTTTATTTCTTTAATCTTAACAGGAGATAATGAAATTAAATTAGAAAAAGAAGCTATTAATTTTAAAAATTTCATTGAAAATAAAATTGAAGGAAAAATATTAGGGCCTGTGAATGCCCCATTATTTAGATTAAAGAGAAAATTTAGAATTAGATTTTTAATCAGAGGCTTAAAATCCATGAAACTACAAAGGTCTCTTGCAAAAATTATTCCAAAATATAAATTTCCTTATGGAATAAAACTTTCAGTTGATGTTGATCCAATTAACTTCAATTAACCGCAAAAAAGAGGCCTTTTTTACGAATCCGCTACTTGAAGACATAGGGGTCATATGCTATTTAGGGCGTGATTTTTAAATAATCTTCAACATTATAGAGGAACCAAGTTGAGTAAAGACACCGGATTTTCAATAACTTCAGCTGAAAGGTATTCTCTTGCGCTTTTTGAACTTTCAGAGGAAAACAATCTTTTAAGTCAGATCGAAGATCAGTCTTCATCTATTCTTAATTTAATTGAGCAAAGTGTAGATTTTTCTAATTTGATTAAAGATCCAACTACAAGCCAAGAAGATTTATTAAAAGTAATCAATACAATCTCTGAAAATAATAAATTTGAGTCTTTATTTAAAAATTTTTTAAGTTTCTTAATTCAAAAAAGACGTTTCTTTTTTATTGAGCGTATCCTTAAAAGCTTTATTGAGATTTGTTCAAGAAAAAGAGGTGAACTTAAGGCAGAATTAAAATCAGCAAAAGAATTATCTAATGAAGAAATTGCAAAAATTACAGAGGAGTTAACAAAAAATTTTAGCTCAAAAATAAAATTAAACTACAAACATGACGAAAGTTTAATAGGAGGTTTGGTAGTACAAGTAGGAAGTACTATGGTCGATACCTCAATTAAAAATAAATTACAACAAATCGAAAATAGAATGATAGAGGCATAAATGGAAATAAATCCTTCAGAAGTTACAAAAATATTAAAAGAACAAATTAAAAATTTTGGTGATAAAGCAGAAGTTACAGAAGTTGGTCAAGTTTTATCAGTTGGAGACGGTATTGCTAGGATTTACGGTTTGGATAATGTTCAAGCTGGTGAAATGGTAGAGTTTGCAGATGGTTCAAAAGGTATGGCTCTAAACTTAGAAAGTGAAAACGTTGGTGTCGTAATTTTTGGTGATGATAGAAATGTTAAAGAAGGGGATGTAGTAAAAAGAACGGGTAATATTGTTGATACTCCAGTTGGAAAAGAATTATTAGGAAGAGTAGTGGATGGTCTAGGAAATCCTATTGACGGAAAAGGACCATTAGATAAAGGAATTAAAAAAAGCAGGGTTGAAGTAAAAGCTCCTGGTATTATTCCACGACAATCAGTAAGTGAACCAATGCAAACTGGTCTTAAATCAATTGACAGTCTAGTTCCGATTGGAAGAGGGCAAAGAGAATTAATTATAGGTGATAGACAAACTGGTAAAACAGCAGTTGCAGTAGATGCAATTATTAATCAAAAAAAAATCAATGAATCTGGTGATGAAAAACAAAAACTGTATTGTATATACGTTGCAGTTGGACAAAAAAGATCAACAGTAAGACAAATTCAAAAAACATTAGAAGAAGCAGGAGCTATGGAGTACACAACAATCGTTGCTGCTACTGCATCGGACTCTGCTCCTTTACAATTTTTAGCACCATACACGGGTTGTGCAATGGGAGAGTATTTTAGAGATAATGGAATGCATGCGTTAATAATTTATGATGATTTGTCTAAACAAGCAGTTGCTTATAGACAAATGTCATTGCTATTAAGAAGACCTCCAGGACGTGAGGCTTATCCCGGAGATGTATTTTATCTTCATAGTAGATTACTTGAAAGAGCAGCTAAATTAAGTGACGAACATGGAGGTGGATCACTTACTGCACTGCCAATTATTGAAACACAAGGTGGAGACGTATCCGCGTTTATTCCAACTAACGTTATTTCAATTACAGACGGACAAATTTTCCTTGAAACAGAACTATTTAACCAAGGTATAAGACCTGCAATTAACGTAGGTTTGTCAGTATCTAGGGTTGGTTCATCAGCTCAAACAAAAGCGATGAAAAAAGTTTCTGGTTCAATGAAACTAGAGTTAGCACAATACAGAGAAATGGCAGCTTTTGCTCAATTCGGATCTGATTTAGATGCATCTACTCAGCAGCTTTTGAATAGAGGCTCTAAACTAACTGAGCTTTTAAAACAAAAACAATATTCACCGATGACTGTTGCAGAACAAGTTATTTCAGTATTTTGTGGAGTGAAAGGTTATCTTGATGATATTGATTTAAAAGACGTTGCTGAATTTGAGAGCAAGATTATTGAAAAATGTAAATCAGATAAGCCTGAAATTATCGAGTCAATTTTAACTTCAGGAAAACTTGAGGAAGATAAAGAAAAATTACTTGTTGAGGTAATCACTCAATTAAAAGGAAATTTTAAATCTTAATAATTTATGGCAAGTTTAGACGACCTAAAAAAAAGAATAGCTAGTGTAAAGTCTACACAAAAAATTACTAAAGCTATGAAAATGGTTGCAGCAGCTAAATTAAGAAGAGCTCAAGAAAGCGCTGAGAAGGGAAGACCTTATTCTGAAAAAATGAATAATGTTATTTTAAATTTATCAAATGGTATATCTGATAAAGAAAATGCACCAAAGTTATTGTCAGGGACTGGTCAAGAAAAAACTCATCTTTGTGTGGTGATGACTTCTGATAGAGGTTTATGCGGCGGATTTAATTCTAATATTATTAAAAAAGCTAAAAGTTATTTTGTAAAAATTTTAGATGAAGGTAAAGAACTTAAAATTATTACAGTAGGCTCAAAAGGAAACGACCAATTAAAAAGAGTTTATGGTGATAAAATAATTGAAAATATTTCTTTCAAAGAGTCTAAAAATGCAAATTATTTTGATGCTGATAAAGTTGGGAAAATGGTAATTGAAAAATTTGAAGCAGGTGAATTTGATGTTTGTACAATTTTTTATAACCAATTTAAAAATGTAATTACTCAAATTCCTCAAGCACAGCAAATTATCCCCTTAAATAATGAGGGAGAAGAAAATAGTTCAGAAGAAAGTTACGAATTTGAACCTGATGAAGATGAAATTTTAAGCAATTTATTGCCAAAGAATATTTCTACGCAAATATTTAAAGCAATGTTAGAGAATTCAGCTAGCGAACAAGGGTCTAGAATGAGTGCAATGGATAATGCAACCCGAAACGCAGGTGAAATGGTTGACAAACTTACTATCGAATATAATAGAAGTCGTCAGGCAGCAATTACAAAAGAACTAATAGAAATCATATCAGGAGCAGAAAGTTTATAATTATGAGCAAAGGAATAATCACACAAGTTATTGGAGCGGTAGTAGACGTAAAATTTGATGGTGAACTACCAGAAATTTTAACAGCATTGGAATGTAAAAATGGTGATAACAGACTAGTTTTAGAAGTAGCACAACACTTAGGTGAAACCACTGTTAGAACAATTGCTATGGATGCTACTGAAGGACTAAAAAGAGGTGATGAAGTTAACAACACAAATGCTCCTATTCAAGTTCCGGTTGGGCCTGAAACTCTTGGAAGAATTATTAATGTAATTGGGGAACCAATTGACGAAAGAGGTGAAGTTAAAACCAAAGAAAGTTGGCCAATTCATAGAGCTGCACCTGAATTTAATGACCAATCAACAGAAACTGAAATCCTTGTAACAGGTATCAAAGTAATTGATTTGCTTGCACCGTATGCAAAAGGTGGAAAGATCGGATTATTTGGTGGAGCAGGAGTAGGAAAAACAGTTTTAATTATGGAATTAATTAATAACGTTGCAAAAGCTCATGGTGGTTTTTCAGTTTTCGCGGGAGTTGGAGAGAGAACTAGAGAAGGAAATGACCTTTATCATGAAATGATTGAGTCTGGAGTAATTAAAAAAGAAGGAGCTGGTTCAAAAGCTGCTTTAGTTTATGGACAGATGAATGAACCTCCTGGAGCAAGAGCAAGAGTTGCACTTACAGGGTTAACTGTAGCTGAATACTTTAGAGATCAGGAAGGTCAGGACGTACTTTTCTTTGTAGATAACATTTTTAGATTTACTCAGGCAGGCTCAGAGGTTTCAGCTTTGTTGGGAAGAATTCCATCTGCTGTTGGATATCAACCGACATTAGCTACTGACATGGGTAACCTACAAGAAAGAATTACGACTACAAACAAAGGGTCAATTACATCTGTACAAGCAATTTATGTTCCTGCTGATGATTTAACAGACCCCGCTCCAGCAACATCGTTTGCTCACTTGGATGCAACGACTGTACTTTCAAGACAAATTGCAGAAATTGGTATTTATCCTGCAGTAGATCCGCTTGATTCTACATCAAGAATTTTGGATCCAAGAATTGTTGGAGATGAGCATTATAGAGTAGCAAGAGACGTTCAAAGAATATTACAATCATATAAATCATTACAAGATATTATAGCTATTCTTGGTATGGACGAGTTATCTGAAGAAGATAAATTAGTTGTAGCAAGAGCAAGAAAAATCCAGAGATTTTTATCTCAACCATTCTTTGTTGCTGAAGTATTCACTGGTTCTCCAGGAAAACTTGTTGATCTTGACTCAACTATCAAAGGTTTTGATGCAATCTGTAAAGGTGAGTATGATCACTTACCTGAAGCTGCTTTTTATATGGTTGGAACAATTGAAGAAGCTATAGAAAAAGCTAAGAAAATGGAACAAGAAGCTGCTGCTTAATGAGCGAAGAGTTTAAAGTTGAAATAGTAAATCCTGAAAAATCTTTTTTAGTAAAAGATGATGTTTCAGAAGTTGTGGTCCCTGCTTTTGAAGGGGAGATGGGAATATTGAAGGATCATATTTCTATTATTTCCTTTTTGAAACCTGGGATAATTAAGATTTTATCAAAATCAGGTGATGAAAATTACTATGTTGAAGATGGTATTGTTGAGTTTAAAAATAACAATCTATCTATTTTAACAAGTACAGTTTTTAATCTTGCTGATATGGATAAATCAAAGCAACAAGATTTACTTAAACAGGCAGAAGAAGAGGCTAATAAAACTGATATTAATGATCAATCTAAATATTTAGCAGATCAAAAAGTTGAGGTTTTAAAAACTTTAAATTAATTTTTTTACTTTTTCTTTAAGTTCTTTGTAAACATGATGTTTAAAATCAACCACAACATCAGTAATTAAATCTAACTCAATCCACTTCCAATCTAAAAATTCTGGATTAGATGTATTAATATTTATTTCATTATCATTTCCAATAAATCGCATTAAAAACCATTTTTGCTTTTGACCTTTGTACTTACCTTTCCAAATGATACCTAGTAATCTATCAGGTAAATCATAGGTTAATGTACCATCTAACTCTTTTATAAGTTCTACACTTTTGATACTTGTTTCTTCCTCTAGTTCTCTAAATGCAGCTTTTAAATTATCCTCTCCCTCATCAACACCACCCTGAGGCATTTGCCAAAAATTTTTAGGATTATCTATTCTTTTTGCTACGAATACTTTATTTTGTTTATTCAATAACACAATTCCGACCCCACTTCTCAGTGGCAAATCTTTAAAATTTTTATTCATATTATCCGTTAAGTAACTTTATAGCGTAGTTTAATTGATTATCAGTATCAGTTTTAATTCTAAAATCATCACCTTCTTCATTTACTTCTATATCTGGTCTAACACCTACTTCAGAAATAGATTTTCCAGAGGGAAGATAGTATTTTGCAACAGTTAATCTGATAGCCCCACGATTTTTTAAAGGAATAATTGATTGGACCGAACCTTTGCCAAAGCTATTTTCACCAATAATAATTGCTCTTTTGTGATCTTTTAAAGCTCCAGCAACAATTTCAGACGCAGATGCTGAACCGTAATTAATTAAAACCAATAAAGTTTTTCCGTCAGTAATATCTCCTTTTTTTGCAAACCATTTTCTATTTTCAGATTTTTTTCTGCTTTTTGTTGAAACTATTTCCCCATTTTCTAGAAAAAAATCTGAGATTTTTATTGCTTGAGATAAAAGACCCCCAGGATTATTTCTTAAATCTAAAATAAATGAATTTAAGTTTTTATTTTTTTTAAGTTTTTTAATTTGTTTTTCTATTTGATCACTACTGTTATCATTAAATGAAGTAAGTCTGAGGTATCCTATACTTTCATCTATAATTTCAGATTTAACAGATTGAACCTGAATAACTTCTCTTATTATATTAAATGTTAAAGCCTTTTTTTCACCTCTTCGTCTTACTGTCAATT
>CACFEM010000010.1 GCA_902565325.1 uncultured Pelagibacteraceae bacterium | reverse complement strand
CATTAAATCAATAATTGAGGATAATGGTGTTGGTTTTGATAAATTAACAGATAATATCAAAAACATACTTAATCCTTATTTTACAACAAAGAAAAATGGAACTGGTTTAGGATTATCAATTGTTAATAAAATAATTAATGATCACAATGGAAAAATAGATTTTATACCAATTAAAGATGGTGCAAAAATTAATATAATTTTCTTAAAACAAAAATGAGTGAAGAAATTTTAATTGTAGACGATAACGCTGACATCAGAAACATAATTAATGAATTAATTATAGATGCTGGTTACAAAACTCGTCTAGCAGCAAATTACTATCAAGCACTTGCTGAAATAGATAAAAAATTACCTGATGTTGCAATTCTTGATGTTAAATTGGATAAGGGAGATAATGATGGTATCGAGCTTCTTTCACACATTAAATCAAAAAATAAAGATATACCTGTTATAATTATTTCTGGACATGCGAATATTGAAATGGCTGTGAAGTCATTACAACATGGCGCTTTTGAATTTATAGAAAAACCATTTGATCAAGAAAGATTGCTTAATTTTGTTAAGAGAGCAGTTGAAAATTTTAATTTAAAAAAACAAAATAGAGAATACGAAAATAAATTATTTTCATCTTATGAATTAATAGGAAACAGTAAAAATATATTAAATATAATTGATCAAATTAAAAAAATCTCTGTAACTGAAAGTAGAGTTTTTATAAGTGGTCCTTCAGGCTCAGGAAAGGAATTAATTGCAAGAAAAATCCATAAAGCATCTCCTAGAAGTAAAAATCCATTTATTATTCTTAATGGTGCTTTGCTGGATATTAACAAGTATGAATTAGAATTATTTGGTGAAGAAAAAGAAAATGGTTCTATATCTTATGGTGCGCTTGAAAAAGCAAATAAAGGAACTCTATTAATAGATCAGGTTTCAGAAATACCATTAGATATACAATCTAAAATATTAAGAGTTTTAACAGATCAAAAATTTAAAAGAGTTAATGGTAGCAATGATGTAAGTGTAGATGTGAGATTAATTTGCTCATCTAGCAAAGATTTAAAGAAAGAAATTGAAATTGGAAATTTTAGAGAAGATTTATTTCATAGAATAAATGTTTTTGAGATTAATATTGATCCATTAAACCAAAGAATTTCAGATATTCCTTTACTAATTAAATATTTTTCAAAGAAAATATCTGAAAATTATAAAATTAAAGAATTAGATATAGATGAAAATAACACCTATATACTTAATCATAATTGGCACGGTAACGTTAGAGAACTAAGAAATTTAATTGAGAGGATTGCAATATTACAACCTGACACTAAGGATAAAATTTCAAATATTATTAAGGAATCTCTAAAAAATACAAATTTTGATGATCAATTAGCAGAAAATAGCCTTTCTGTGCCATTAAAAGAAGCTAGAGAAAAGTTTGAAAAAGAGTATTTAACTATTCAACTGAAAAAGTTTAATGGAAATATTTCAAAAACAGCAAATTTTGTTGGCATGGAAAGAAGTGCATTACATAGAAAATTAAAAGGTTTGGGTATCAAAGAATTTAATTAGATGAATATAATCATTTGTGGAGCTGGAAGAGTAGGGTTCACTATAGCTAAACAGCTAAGTGAACAAGGTCATTCCATAACTGTTATTGACCCCTCTAGTGAAGATATTCAAAAGATTGATGATGCTTTAGACGTTAAAGCTATAGTAGGAAAAGGTACATATCCTTCTATACTAGAAAAAGCTAATGCAGCAGAGACAGATATGATTATTGCAGTTACTAGAAATGATGAAATTAATATGCTTATTTGCCAAATAGCATTTTCAATTTTTAAAATTCAAAAAAAAATAGCAAGAATAAGATCTCAAGATTACTTAAACCCAAAATTTACAAGGGTTTATAATAAAGAAAATTTACCAATAGATGTCATCATTTCTCCAGAAATTGAAATTGCAAAATCAATTCAAAGAAAACTTGAAGCACCTGGAGCATTGGACAGTGTTCCATTTGCTAACAATAAAATTAGATTATTAGAGATTTTAATTAATGAAAATTGTAAATTAATTAACATCAAACTTAATGATTTAACAAAAAAACATCCTAATTTAGATGCAAATATTATTGGAATAATAAGAGATGAAAAATTTTTAATTCCAAAGAAAAATGATGATATAAGAAAAAATGATAAAATTTATGTGATAATAAATT
This sequence comes from uncultured Pelagibacteraceae bacterium, assembly GCA_902565325.1. The sequence continues at coordinate 22,674 of CACFEM010000010.1, read as the reverse complement.
CATCACAGATGTCAGACACTTTAGAAGCTTTTGGCCATGACGAAAAAGTATCTAAAAATATCCTAATTGTAGGTGGTGGTAACGTAGGTTTTAACTTGGCTAAAAACATTGAAGAAACTTTGGATGCAGCAAGAGTTAAAATTATTGAAAAAAATAAAGAAAGAGCTGAATTTCTTGCCAGTGAATTGAATAATACGATCGTTATTAATGGAGATGCTTTAGATGAAGAGGTTCTAGTAGAGGCTAATTTACAAGAAGCAGAAACGGTTCTTGCTTTAACAAATGATGATGAAGATAATTTGATGGTAAGTGTTCTTGTTGAAAAATTTGCAAAAGATGAAAAAGATATAGATGACAAAAGGACAATGGCTTTAATTAACAAGCCAAATTATTCTTTATTACAAAACTCTTTGAAAATTGATGATCTAATAGATCCTCGAATGAATACTGTCTCAAGTATTTTAAAACATATTCATAAAGGTACAATTGAAACAGCTTATACTATTATGAATGGTGAGTATGAAGTGATTGAGGCTGAAATAATAGAGACATCTGAACTTATCAATAAAGAATTAAAAAATTCAAACTTACCAGAAGAGATAAGAATTGGAGCAGTTTTAAGAGACAACAAAGTTATAATACCTCGATCAAATTTTGTTTTTCAAAAAGAGGATAAAGTTGTTTTTTTAGCAAAGAAAGAATCAATTTCTGTTGTAGAAAATATATTTAGAATTAGTTCTATTTAATTAATGACATTTTTCAGAGTAAGATATTTAAGTTTTTTTTTAATAGTAATTTCTTTCTTTTCTTTTTTAAATATTATCTATTCGTATTATTTTAATTTATATCTAAATTTAAACACATATTATTTTAGCTTAATTATTTCTGCAGTGATTGGAATAATTTTTTATAAAATTAAAACTGATCCCAAAAAACCTTCAATATTTGAAAAAATACTAACCGTCTTATTAGGATACGTTTTAATGCCGTTGATTTTATCAATCCCTTTTTATTTAAGTATTTATAATTTATCTTTTTTAAATTCTTTATTCGAAGCTGTTTCTGGATTTACTTCAACAGGTTTTACTGTCTTTGAAAATATCAGGCATATTGATCAAGGCTTAATTTTATGGAGATCATCAATACAATGGATAGGTGGTTTATATTTTTTATATTCCATTATTTTTTTAATTGATATCTATGATGAAAGTTTAAAAAAATCTTTAACTAATTTTTTATCTTTTAATTCGGCTGAGATTTTAAAACAATCAATTAAAATTCTTTTACTATATTCAGGATTGACTATATCAATTTTTATTATTCTAAATATTCTAGGAATTAGATCATTCAATTCACTTAATTTAGCAATGACTATAATTTCCTCAGGGGGATTTCTACCCGTGAATGAACTTTCGTCAATTTTGATAAATGATTTTCAAATAATTATATTTTCTTTTTTAATGTTAATTTCTTTTTTTAGTATTTTTTTTACATACAATTTAATTTTTTTAAGAAATAAAAATTTAAATTTCTTTTATGAAGATATACATCTATTTTTATATTTTATTGTAGTTGTAAGTATATTTTTTGTTTTCTTTAGCTATGATTCTAATTTCATATTCAGTTTTTTATCTTTAGTGAGTAGTATTTCAAATATAGGAATTTCACTTGAAGTTGATCAAGCTAATTTATATTTTATATACATCTTACTTATAATTATTGGTGGATCCTTTTTTTCCACAAGCTCAGGTTTAAGGTTTTTAAAAATATATTCTTTAACTAAATATTCTATTAATCAAATTCTTTCTTTTAGCCGGCCCAAAAATGTATTTATGAATAAATTAGTTTTTTCTAAAGTTAACTTCGACACAAAAGATATAAATAAATATTTTTTAACAATATTAATTTTTGTTATTTCTCTTTTTTCTTTAACCATCTTATTATCTTTGTCCAACATTCAATTTGAATACTCATTTAAATTAGCTGTATTGACATTGATGAATACAGTTAATTCATCTGCTTATGGTCTATCCGACTTTGATTTTCAAAATTTGCACTTTTTAACCAAATATTTTCTTATATTTTTTATGATTATCGGAAGGGTTGAACTGTTATCTTTATTGTTGATTGCTAAAAAATTTCTTTTTAAAAATTAATTTAGTATTATATATATCAATAAATTTTGCGCCCTTAGCTCAGCTGGATAGAGCATCGGTTTTCTAAACCGAGGGTCGTAGGTTCGAATCCTTCAGGGCGCGCCATTTCTTATCTTTTTAGCAAAAAACAATTAATATTTAGCTTGACGTAATTTTCTATTGAACTTGATTTTTTTATTATTTTTCCTTGAACAGTAATTTCTTACATGCTTAAATTAAGAATATTCAAAAGTAATTTTGAATTATTTGTTAACAAATAAAAATAACATAAAGGAAGAATAATGTTTAAATACTTAAAACAATTAACTTCTTTAGTTGCTATGGTTGCAGTGTTGTTTACTTTTACAACAGAAACTATGGCTGCTAAAAAATCTAAAACACTTAAAAACACTCAAAAGAAGGGTTTTGTAAGATGTGGAGTATCTCAAGGTCTTCCAGGATTTTCTAATGCTGACGCTGCAGGAAATTGGACTGGTGTTGACGTTGATGTATGTAGAGCTGTTGCTGCTGCTGTATTAGGTGATGCAAACAAAGTTAAGTTTACACCACTAAGTGCTAAAGAAAGATTTACAGCTTTAACTTCTAATGAGATTGATATCTTATCAAGAAACACAACTTGGACTCTTTCTAGGGATGCTGACATTGGACTTACTTTCGTAGGTGTAAACTTCTACGATGGTCAAGGTTTTATGGTTAGAAAAAATTCAGGTATATCATCTGTAAATGATTTTAAAGATGGTGTTTCTGCTTGTACTAACCTTGGAACAACTACTGAGCTTAATATGAGAGATTTCTTTAATTCAAAAGGAATTAAATATGAGCCAGTAACTTTCGAAAAAGCTGACGAAGTTGTTGCAGCATACGATGCTGGTAGATGTGATACATACACAACTGATAAATCTGGTTTAGCTGCTCAAAGAATTAAATTGAGTGCTCCAGATGATCATATAGTTTTACCTGAAACTATTTCAAAAGAGCCTCTAGGCCCTGTTGTACGTCAAGGTGACTCTGTTTGGGAAGATATCGTAAGATGGTCTCTAAACACTATGATCGAAGCTGAAGAGTATGGTGTTACTTCTGCTAATGCAGACTCAATGAAAACTTCAGACAATCCAGCTGTTAAAAGATTAGTTGGTGCTGAAGGTGAATTAGGAGCTGCTTTAGGTTTAGATAATGACTGGAGTTTAAGAATTATCAAACAAGTTGGTAACTATGGTGAAAGCTATAAAAGAAATATTGCTGACACTGGAATTCTACCTGACAGAGGTCCAAATGAATTATGGACTAAAGGTGGAATACTTTATGTACCACCAGCAAGATAATTTATCTTAATAAATACTTAAAAAGGGCTAGATTTTTCTAGCCCTTTTTTTTATAAGTTTTGAATTATCGTGAATATTAAAAAAATATTACCCCAGTTACTTACACTTCTAGTTGTAATTCTTATATTTGGATTTTTTTCATATAACGCCCAAGTTAACATGGAAAATAGAGGAATTACTTTTGGGTATGGTTTTTTATCACAAGAATCATCCTTTGATGTTCAATTTTCTTTAATTGAATATGATGGTTCTCATTCATATTTTAGAGCTTATTTAGTAGGGTTGTTAAACACTATTTTAGTTTCAGTTATAGGAATAATATTTGCAACTATTATTGGTGTTGTGGTTGGTATTGCAAGATTATCAAACAACTATCTTATCAATAAAACTGCTGCGGTTTATGTAGAATTTTTTAGAAACATCCCTTTATTGTTACAAATATTTTTTTGGTATTTTGCTGCTTTAAGAGCACTTCCATTGCCTCAAGATACAGAACCTATGTTTGGAGTTTTTTTCCTTACTATAAAAGGTTTTTTTGTTCCCTCTTTTGTATGGAATAATCTAGATATTTTTATTTATTCTCTAATTGCTGCAATAATTTCAATTATTTTTGTAAGAATTTACGCAAGAAAAAAACAAGAGAACTATGGTATACAAACTCCAGTTCTATCAATTTCAATAGGTCTTTTGTTAATTTTACCAATTTTAAGTTTTTTAATAGGAGGTGTTGATGCTTCAGTTGAAATACCTGTAATTAAACAATTGTCTCAATCTGGTTACACTTTTGAAGGAGGAATAAAGTTACCACCTGAATTAATATCTCTTGCTTTAGCTTTATCGTTATATACAGCAACTTTTATTGCTGAATGTGTAAGAGCAGGTGTTCAAGGTGTTAGTAAAGGTCAAAAAGAAGCTGCTGCTTCTATAGGATTAACTCCTAACCAAGTATTAAAATTAGTGGTAATGCCGCAAGCTTTGAGGATTATAATTCCACCAACTACTAATCAATATTTAAATTTAACAAAAAATTCATCTCTTGCGGCCGCAATTGCATATCCTGATCTGGTTCTTGTATTCGCAGGAACTGCTTTGATGCAGACAGGTAGAGCAATAGAAATTGTTTCTATAACAATGTTAACATATTTATCTTTGAGTATATCAATTTCAATATTTATGAATTGGTACAATAAACAAATAGCTATTAAAGAAAAATAATGAATAAATTGAATTTTTTACAACCAGATAAAAATAATCTTAATACTTATTTATATACAGGAACAATTCTAGTTGCATTAAGTATATTTATAGTTTTTTTAAATTCTTTTTTTAATAAAGATTTAATTTCTTTTTTACCTGGAACTCTCAGTTTCTTTTTGCCATTGATTTTAGGATTTATAGGACTTCATTTAATTAGAATTGATCATTCAGGTTTAAAATTTTTAGATTCAATAAATAAAAATATTAATACAAACAATTTTAATGCTTTTTTATCATTATTAATTGTATTCGTGGTTATCAAATCGCTCCCACCATTATTAAGTTGGTTTATTTTAGATGCAAATATTGCTGGAGACACGAAAGATGTATGTACAGGTAGTGGAGCTTGTTGGACTTATATTAAAATTTGGTTTAACAGATTTATGTATGGTATGTATCCAAATGCTGAGCAGTGGCGTATTAACTTATCTTTTATAGCTTTAGCTTTTCTTGGTACTATTGGTTTCTTTGCTACTGAAAAATTTAAAAAATATTTGACCCTTTATTATGTAGTAGTTTATCCAGTAATTGCTTTTTTCTTTATTTTCTTTTTTATATCTGGTGGTCCAATATTTTTTGATTTCTCGTATGGAATTATTGCAGCTGTAATCTCAGTTATAATAGGATTTTTTATTCCTTCAAAATTTAAAATGTATTATTTTATTATAGTTCCGATCACACTCTACATTTTATTAAAATATGTATTTTTTTATGAAGAACTTATTGAACTTGGTAAATTAGAAGCATTAGAGTGGGTAGAGACAGGTGCTTGGGGAGGATTGTCTTTAACTTTTATAGTATCATTTTTTTGTTTGATTTTCTGTTTTCCAATAGGATTGTTTTTATCTTTGGGTAGAAGGTCAGATTTTCCAATAATTAAGTATTTTTCAATAGGTATGATTGAATTTTGGAGAGGTGTTCCATTGATTACAGTATTATTTATGTCCTCAGTAATGTTTCCAATGTTTTTACCTGAAGATATGTTTATAGATAAATTAGTAAGAGTAATCATTGCAATTTCATTATTTGAAGCAGCTTATGTTGCTGAAGTTATCAGAGGTGGTTTGCAAGCACTACCTAGAGGCCAATATGATGCTGCTAAATCTTTAGGAATGGGTTATTGGAAAATGCATATTTTAGTAATTTTACCTCAGGCACTTAAACTTGTGATACCTGGAATTGCTAACACCTTTTTAGCGCTTGTTAAAGATACTCCTTTAATATTTGTTGTTGGACTTTTAGAAATTGTTGGAATGCTAAATCTTGCTAAAACGAACCCAGAGTGGCTAGGTTTTGCGATGGAAGGTTATGTGTTTGCCTCAGTACTATTTTTTATTATTTGCTATGCAATGAGTAAATATAGTTATAATTTAGAACAAAAATATAAAACGGAAAGATAATGTCAGATAAAATAATACAAATTACTGAAATGAATAAATGGTTTGGTGATTTCCAAGTTTTAAAAAATATAAACCTTGAAGTAGAAAAAAATAAAAAAATTGTAGTTTGTGGACCATCTGGTTCAGGAAAATCAACACTTATTAGATGTATAAATAGATTAGAAGAGCATCAAGAGGGATCAATCATTGTAGATGGAAATGAATTAACAGCAGATACTAAAGACATAGAGAAAATTAGAGCTGAAGTTGGAATGGTATTTCAACAATTTAATCTATTTCCTCATCTTTCTATTTTAGATAACTGTACATTGGCACCAATTTGGGTAAAAAAAATGCCAAAAAAAGATGCAGAAGATTTAGCTATTCAACATTTAGAAAAAGTACAAATTGCAGATCAAGCAAATAAATATCCTGGACAACTTTCAGGTGGCCAACAACAAAGATGTGCAATTGCTAGAGCATTATGCATGGAGCCAAAAATAATGCTTTTTGATGAACCAACGTCAGCATTAGATCCTGAGATGATTAAAGAAGTTTTAGATGCTATGGTTAATTTAGCTAAAGCAGGAATGACAATGATAGTAGTAACACATGAGATGGGATTTGCTAAAGAGGTTGCTGATGAAGTTATTTTTATGGATGAAGGAATGATTGTTGAAAGAGCTGAAACTAAAGAGTTTTTTGCTAATCCAAAGAGCGATAGAACAAAGCTGTTTTTAAGTCAGATACTATAAAAAATATATAATTTTAAAGCAATAAATTAAGATTAAATCAATCGAAATATGTTCATTTTGCATTCAACTAATGCTTGACAGTATTTTGATTTTTTCAAATTATTTACAAAAAAAAATAAATTTTTCTATTGCAGTAACATTAATAAATAGGTTCAATAGACTTTATAAAATTTAATTAAGAGGGGTCTTAATGGAAGATAATTTCAATAAACACTTAGGCAACAAGCTTAAGCTAAGAAGATTAGCTTTAGGTTTAACACAGACTAAAGTAGCAAAAGCAATTAATGTAACATTTCAACAAATCCAAAAATACGAAAAAGGGACTAACGGTGTAAGCTCAATAAGATTACTTCAGCTTGCAAATTATTTAAAAGTGCCAATTAATTATTTCTTTGAAGATTTTTCGGAATATTTAGTGAATTTAGAAAAATCACAAGAAGGTCACATGAATGTTAATTATAATTTTTTAGTAAAATTATATTCAGAACTTAATGCTGATCAAAAATTAAAATTTAATAAATCTTTACAAATTTCAGGTTCAGGAATTTCAAAAGCAGTTTAATTAAATTTTTAATTAAGACCCTAGATTTTTATTTAAGAGATAATCTATTTTATAAATTTGATTTTTTGGCTCCTCGGGCAGGACTCGAACCTGCGACCAATTGATTAACAGTCAACTGCTCTACCAACTGAGCTACCGAGGAATGTAAAAAGGCCAACTTACTTTTTTTTGTAACTAAAACAAGATTTTTTTTGGAGGCAACGCCCGGAATCGAACCGGGATACAAGGATTTGCAATCCTCTGCGTAACCATTCCGCCACGTTGCCATCTTATTTTTAGTTAATAGCTACAGATGCCTTTTTATATTAAATTTTTTCTATTAGTCTATTAAATAACGATCCAAATTGATTATTGTTAATTTAGATTATTAAATTATAAACTTTAACATCAATGAGTAGCGATAAATATATACATTCTGATGTAGAAAATAGAATTTATTCTTATTGGGAAAAAAATGGTCTTTTTAAACCTAAAGAAAATTCAAAAAAATTCTCAATTGTTATACCGCCACCAAATGTGACAGGTAGTTTACATATGGGACATGCGCTTAACAATTCTATTCAAGATTTATTAGTTCGTTACCATAGGATGAATAATTTTGAAACTTTATGGCAACCAGGTACAGACCACGCTGGTATAGCTACTCAAGTTTTAGTAGAAAAAAAATTAGCTTTTGAAAAAATTGATAAAAATGCAATTGGTAGAGAAAAATTCATTGAAAAAGTTTGGGAGTGGAAAGAGCAATATGGAGACATCATAATTAACCAATTAAAAAAACTTGGTTGCTCTTGTGATTGGTCAAGAAATGCCTTCACTATGGATGAGAATTTATCCAAATCAGTAATTAAGGTTTTTGTTGATCTTTATAAAAAAGGTCTAATTTATAAAGATAAGAAATTAGTTAACTGGGATACAGTTTTAAAAACAGCTATTTCAGACCTAGAAGTAGATCAAAGAGAGGTAAATTCTAAAATTTATTACATCAGATATCCAATAGATGGGACTGAAGAATTTATTACAATTGCAACAACAAGACCTGAAACTATGCTTGGTGATACAGCTATAGCTGTAAATCCAAAAGACGAGCGATTTAAATCCTTTGTTGGAAAAACAGTTACCATTCCAATTGTTGGAAGAAAAATAAAAATTATTGAGGATGAATATGCAGATCCTGAGCAAGGTACAGGAGCATTAAAAATAACTCCTGCACATGATTTTAATGACTATGATGTTGGTCAAAGAAATAATCTTGAAATAATAAATATTTTTACTGAAGCTGGTAAAATAAATGAAAATGCTCCAGAAAATTATGTAGGTCTTGATAGGTTTGAAGCTAGAAAAAGAATTTTAAAAGAACTTAAAGAAAAAGAATTTTTTGTAAAAGAAGAAAATATTAAAAACAAAGTTCCTTATGGAGATAGATCCAATTCAATAATTGAACCTTTTTTAACAGAACAATGGTTCGCTGATGCTGGTAAATTATCAGTTAAAGCTAAAGAAGTTGTTAATTCAAAGAAAACAAATTTCTTTCCTGAGAATTGGTCAAAAACTTATTTTCAATGGATGAACAATATTGAACCATGGTGTATTTCAAGACAGCTTTGGTGGGGCCATCAAATACCTGCTTGGTATGGTCCTGATGAAAAAATTTTTGTTGCTGAAAATGAAGATGATGCAAAACAACAAGCTAAAAAACATTATGGTAAAGATGTTGAATTAAATCGTGATCCAGATGTTTTAGATACTTGGTTCTCATCTGGCTTATGGCCTTTTGCAACACTTGGTTGGCCGGATGATAATAAATATGTCGATAAATTTTACCCAACGTCAGTATTAGTTACAGGTTTTGACATTATATTTTTCTGGGTAGCTAGAATGATTATGTTTGGGACAGAATTTTTAAATAAAGAACCATTTAAAGATATATATGTTCATGCGTTGGTTAGAGATGAAAAGGGACAAAAGATGTCTAAGTCTAAAGGTAATGTAATTGATCCTTTAGATTTAATTGAAAAATATAGTGCAGATGCACTTAGATTTACTTTGTTATCAATGGCCTCCCCAGGTACTGATGTAAAGCTTTCTGAAGATAGAGTTAAAGGTTATAGAAATTTTTTAAATAAATTATGGAATGCAAATAATTTTTTAATCACTAATGAATGTGATTTTAAAGATATAGATAAAGTTTCTAGTTTAAATGTAAATATTAACAAATGGATTTATTCAGAACTTGTTGAAACTAAAAATAAGATAGAAAAAAACCTTGAAGATTATAGATTTGATGAAGCTGCTAAAAATGCTTATCAATTTGCATGGCATTCGTATTGTGATTGGTATTTAGAACTATCTAAAACAATACTATTTTCAAAAGATGAAAAAGCTAAAGCAGAGGTTAAAAAAGTATCATCTTTTGTATTCAAACAAATATTGATTTTGCTGCATCCTTTTATTCCTTTTGTTACTGAAGAAATTTGGCTAAAAAATAAATTTGATAATAACGGTAGTGATTATTTGATGCTTAAAAATTGGTTTTCAGGTGAAATAAATAAAGATAGCAGTACTGAACAAGTTGAAAATATAATCAACATTATTTCAGAGATTAGATCATTTAAAAATGAGCTAAATGTAAGTCCAGGCTCATTTATTGATGTATCAATAAGTAATATAAATAAAAATCAAAAAGACTTTATTAATACAAATGAAATTATTCTAAAAAAACTTGGGAGAATTAATAGTATCCTAGAAAAAGATTTAGATAAACCAGCTGCGACAATGGTTGTTTCTGGTGATTTGTTTAAGATTTATTTTGATAAAGACGTTGATTTAAAATTAATAAAAGAAAATTTAACAAATAAACAAAGCAGATTAGAGCAGGAGATGAATAAAATATCTCAAAGATTAGAGAATAAAAGTTTTGTAGATAGAGCTCCAAAAGAGATTGTTGAACAAGAAAAAAATAATTATAATAATTTAAAGAATGATATTGAGAAAATATCAGTAACAATAAAGGGTATATAATGGCTAAATTCAATAAAAAGAAACTTCCAAGCAGACATACATCACTAGGGGCAGATAGAGCACCACATAGATCGTTTTATTATGCTATGGGAGAAACTGAGAAAGATGTAGCAAAACCCTTTGTTGGCGTTGTTTCTACGTGGAATGAGGCAGCTCCTTGCAACATTGCCCTAATGAGACAAGCTCAATCAGTTAAAAAAGGAGTTAGAGCTAATGGTGGAACTCCAAGAGAATTTTGTACAATTACTGTTACTGATGGTATTGCAATGGGCCATGAAGGAATGAAATCTTCATTGATATCTAGAGAAGTAATCGCTGACTCAGCTGAACTTACTGTAAGAGGTCATTGTTATGATGCTTTAGTTGGTATTGCAGGATGTGATAAATCCTTACCAGGTCTAATGATGTCTATGGTTAGATTGAATGTGCCAAGTGTATTTATATATGGTGGTTCAATTCTTCCAGGGAGATACAAAGGTAAAGACGTAACAGTTGTAGATGTATTTGAAGCTGTTGGAAAGCATTCATCTGGTCAAATGTCAGCTGCAGAACTTAGAAAATTAGAATTAGTTGCTTGTCCAAGTGCAGGTGCTTGTGGTGGACAATTTACTGCAAACACAATGGCATGTGTATCTGAAGCTATAGGACTAGCATTACCTTATTCAGCAGGAACACCAGCTCCATATGAAGAAAGAGATAAATACGCAAAAGCTAGTGGTAAAATGGTTATGAACCTTTTGAAAAAAGGAATTAAACCAAGAGACATTGTAACTAAAAAAGCTTTAGAAAATGCTGCAACAGTTGTTGCTGCAACTGGTGGTTCTACAAATGCAGGATTACATTTACCAGCAATTGCAAATGAAGCAGGAATTAAATTTGATTTAATGGATGTAGCTAAAATATTTAAAAGAACACCTTATCTTGCAGATTTAAAACCTGGTGGAAAATATGTTGCAAAAGATATGTGGTTAGCAGGCGGTGTTCCAATGTTATTAAAAACTTTATATGAAGGTGGATACATTCATGGTGATTGCATGACGGTTACAGGAAAAACTATGAAAGAAAATTTAAAAGGAATTAAATTTAATCCAAAACAAAAAGTAATGAGATCTTATAAAAATCCATTATCACCAACAGGAGGGGTTGTTGGATTAAAAGGAAATTTAGCACCTGAAGGTGCAATCGTTAAAGTTGCCGGACTTAAAAAATTACAATTTACTGGAAAAGCAAGATGCTTTGATAATGAAGAAAGTGCAATGAAAGCTGTTCAAAGCAGAAAGTATAATGATGGTGATGTAATTATAATAAGATACGAAGGACCCGTTGGAGGTCCAGGTATGAGAGAAATGTTGTCGACAACAGGTGCAATATACGGACAGGGAAAAGGGGAGAAAGTAGCCCTTATTACAGATGGTAGGTTTTCTGGAGCCACAAGAGGCTTTTGTGTGGGTCACGTGGGCCCTGAGGCCGCTCTAGGGGGTCCTATAGGCCTTTTACGTACAGGTGACATCATTGATATCGATGCTAAAAAAGGAACTATCAATGTAAGGCTTTCTAAAAAAGAAATGGCTGCAAGAAAAAGAAAATGGAAGGCTAGAAAATCAGATTTTGGATCTGGTACTTTATGGAAATACGCACAAACAGTTGGACCTGCGTATTTAGGCGCGCCAACACATCCAGGTAAGAAAAAAGAAGTTAAGGATTATTCAGAGATTTAATGAAAATTCGTCCAGTTATTTTATGTGGAGGCGCTGGAACTCGACTTTGGCCCAATTCTAAAAATCATCAAGCAAAACAATTTATTGATTTTGGTAATTGGACTTTACTTGGAAAAACACTTGAGAGGACAAAAGTATCAATTTACGACTCTCCAATTATTAGCACAAATAAGAAATACTTAAGCAAAGTAAAACAGCATTTAAGAAAAAACAAAATAAGCAAATATAAAATAGTTGTAGAACCAGCTAAAAGAAACACAGCACCAGCGATATTAAGTACAGCTTTAATTAAAGATATTCCAGACAATCAACCTTTAATGTTTTTTACAGCAGACCATTTGATTGAAAAAATGAATATTTTTAATAAGGCGATAAACAAAAATAAATCAAATCTTAATGAAGAAAATATATTTGTTTTTGGAATTAAACCTAAATCTCCAACAAGTGATTATGGTTATTTTTTAACTAAAAAAATTAAAAGCAATATCAATAAAGTAATACGATTTATTGAAAAACCAAAAGAAGCTAAAGCTAAACAAATTATAAAGAAAAAGGGTTATTGGAATTCAGGAATGTTTTATCTTCGAAAAGATTCCATTATTAATAACTTTAAAAAATATCAGCCTAAAACTTATAGAAATTGTTTAAATGCAGTTAATAAAGCAAAATATAAAGCTAATACTTATTACTTAAATAAAGCTTCATTTATAAAAGCGACCGCTAAATCTTTTGATTATGCAATTTTAGAAAAAACCAAACAAATTAACGCTATCAAATTAGACATTCCTTGGTCAGATCTTGGTAGTTGGAAAGAAATTTTGAAGATGTATGACAAAAATAAAAACAAATATATTAAGAAAAAAAATGTGTATTACCGTCCATGGGGTAGATACACGAATTTATTTGAAGGAAAAGAGTTTTTAATTAAAGAGTTATATGTAAAACCAAAAGGCATTCTAAGTTTACAAAAACACCATCATCGAGCTGAACATTGGTTAGTTACACAAGGTAATGCCAAAATAACACTTAATAAGGATATTATAATTAAGAAACCAGGTGAACATATATTCATTCCGTTAGAAGCAATCCATAGAGTTCAAAATCCAGGAAAAAAACCTGTTAAAATTGTTGAAGCTCAAGTTGGCTCAATCTTGAAGGAAAGTGATATTGTTAGATATCAAGATGTTTATGGAAGAGTTCGTTAAATTAACTGAATTGTAATATTAGATAAATATTTTTGTAATTAAACTTATCTAAAGATTGCTTACAAAATTTATAGTTAAATAATAAATTATTCTTCTCGTATTCACTTTAAATTTTGTTAATTAACAACTTTCTCTCTTTTCATAATTGAGAAGAGAGAAAGACGAATTTAGATATTAATTATTTACAGATGCTGAGCTTTCATTAGCTTGTTTCTTAGCTATTTTTTTTGCTCTTTTTTCAGCAGTTTTTTTTTCTAAACTTGCAATTTTTATATTAATTTTAGATAATTTTTTTTCTTTTAAACTTATCTTATTTTTAAGTTTATCTATTGATTTGATAAATTTCTTTTTTCTTTTTTCATTTTTCTTTAGCTTTTTACCCATAACAACCTCCAATAGTAAATTTAAAAACAATTATATTTAAATTAAATATCTTAGTAAAATAATTTTTTGTTAAATTATGTAATTTAAAATTATAGTAAAAAATTTACTTTTTTATCTGAAAATTCAATATCAATCTGTTTATGACATCCAAAATTGTCCCCATCAATCTGAACGGGAATTTCAAAATTATTACCATCAATATGAATATTTTTTGAGTAAGTAGTGATAACAGATTTGTTTTTTGATAGATCTCCATAAATAATAATTAAAATTATATAATATATTAGTTTTAATCTTGTTAAATCTTTGAACACGTAAGTTACCAATCTATCATCAAAAATATCTGATTTATTTATCTTATGATGACCAGCATAATACTTTGTATTAGATGACAATATCCAATCAGCCTGATGTTTTTGACCGTCAAAGAAAACATTAAGTTTATTATTATTCATAAATAAAAAATGTTGAAATCCTTTTAAACCAAAAATTATCTTTCCTAGTATTTTTTTTATACGCGTATCAATAGAGTGAACAATTTTAGCATCCCAACCAATACCAGCCATTAAAAAAAAATAATTTTCATTTATTTTTATAAGATTAGATTGTTTATAATTATTTGATGTTAAAACACTGCAAACATCATTTACTTTTTTGGTTATAGATAACTCTGCTTGAAGTAAATTGGCAGTCCCAGCCGGTATATACCCAATTGCAAAATTTTCATTAAAATCAAAGTCATTTTTGATTAATTCATTGATAGCAAATGATACTGATCCATCACCACCAGCAACTATCAATCTATCATAATTTTTATTTTTAAATTCAAGGAATATTTTTTTTGCCTCTTGTTCAGATTTAGTTTTGAAAAAATCAACAGTATTATTGATCTTTAATTTTTCATAAATTTTATTTACTAATTTTACTTTTTTCCCTGATGATGAATTGAGATTATAAATTAAACAATAATGCATAATTTTTTCGTAATTAAATTTTAATAAATCCTTAACATTTCAATGAAATAAGAAATAGATGATTCGAGTTACAGTTGTGTTACAAAAAAGGTTTTTTTAATGGCCCCACTATTAAAATATAAGAGTATATTCATATCTGATGTACATCTTGGTACTAAAGGTTGTCAAGCAGGCAAGCTTCTAGAATTTTTCAAAAATTCAAGATCTGAAAATCTTTATTTGGTTGGAGACATAATCGATGTTTGGGCTATGCAAAAGAGTTTCTATTGGCCTCAAGAGCACAATGATGTCATTCAAAAAATATTAAGAAAAGCAAGGCACGGGACAAAAGTATTTTACATTATTGGTAATCATGACGAGGTGTTTAGAAAATTTATCCCAATGCATTTGGGTGATATTAAAATTGTAAATAGAGTTATTCATGAAACACAGTTAGGAAAAAAATATCTAGTTGTTCATGGTGATGCTTGGGACGGAGTAATGAAACATGCAAAATGGCTATCTAAATTAGGAGCTATTGCATATGAATTATTACTTAAAATTAATATTATTATAAATTTCTTTAGAAAGTTGAGAGGTAAAGACTATTGGTCTTTGGCAAAATTTTTAAAATATAAGGTAAAAAATGCTGTCAAATATATAGGTGAATATGAAAACACACTTTCAAAATATGCAAAAAGAAAAAAATTTGATGGAATAATTTGTGGTCACATCCATCACGCCGAAAATTTAAACCTTGATGGTGTGAATTATTTAAATTGTGGTGATTGGGTTGAGTCTTGTACAGCATTAACAGAAAAATATGATGGAACTTTTGAGATAATTTATTGGGATAAAAAAAGAAAAGAATATATTTCAGAAAATATTGATAAAGACAAGTTCACTTCCTTCAAAAAAGCCTCCTAAAAAATGAAAATATTAATAGTTACTGATGCTTATTACCCGCAAGTTAATGGTGTAGTAAGAACTCTCCATCAAACAGGTGAAATACTTAAATCACAAGGTCACACTATTGAATATATTACACCTCAACAATTTCTGACTGTACCTATGCCCAAATATAATGAAATTAGATTATCTTTAAATGTTTGGCCTCGTGTAAGTAATTTAATCAATTCAATTAAACCTGATGCAATACACATTGCAACAGAAGGGCCTCTTGGTTTTATGGCAAGAAGACATTGTATTAAAAAAGGTTTAAAGTTTACAACAAGTTTTCATACAAGATTTGATAAATATATGAAACTTTATATGCCTATCATTCCAGCTAAATGGTCAGAAAAATTTTTATGTAATTTTCATAATAAAGCTGAAAGAATTTTAGTGACAACAGAATCGATGCGTGAAGAGTTAATTGCATTAGGTGTTGATAACAATAAAATGGTTACATGGACCAGGGGAGGTAATCATGGCGCGTTTAAAAACCCCATTAAGAGAGACTTACCTTACAAAAGACCTATATGGATATATGTTGGTAGGATTGCAGTTGAAAAAAATATTAAAGCATTTTTAGATCTCGATCTTGAAGGTACTAAAGTTATTATTGGAAAAGGTCCAGATCTAAACAATTTGAAAAAAAAATTTCCAAATGATATTTTTTTAGGTGAAAAGACTAATGGAGAATTAGCATCTCATTTTGCATCATCAGACGTTTTTGTTTTCCCTAGTAAAACTGATACATTTGGTATTGTTGTTTTGGAATCATTAAATTGTGGTACACCAGTTGCAGCTTATCCAGTGCCAGGACCTAAAGATATATTAGGTGGAACTAATATTGATACTTTAGATTATGATTTGAAGGCTTCTGCTTTAAAAGCTTTGAAGGTAAGTCGCCAAGATTGTCGTGATTTTGCAAAAAAATATTCATGGGAAGAAACAGCAAAAATATTTTTTGAAAATATTTCACCTAATTATTAAAGACAATATTCATTACATTTGTTAAAACATATCCATGTTTTGGACAGAGTTGATACTCATAGTTGTAATAATTATTTTAGTATATTTTTTATTTAAAAAAAATATTAAGCCAGAAAATACAGCTCCAGTTGTAAATAAGGCCAATAAAGATGATTTAGGAAAAAGAGTAATTATTGAAGAATTAGAAGATCAATTTTTTGCCTTAGATAAATATAACTTAATCAAATATCTTAACAAAAGTGCAAAACAACGTTTTGGAGAAAACTTAATTGATAAAAATATTTCAAGTGTAATAAGAGATACAAAATTATTAGAAACAATTGACGAAGCTATCAAGGATCAAACCACAAAGAATGTTAATGTAGAAATTAATTTACCATCTTATCAGCTTTACAAAATTTATGTTATTCCTGGACCTACTCATTTGTTTCCAGAAGTAGACTCAGTTGTATTGTTTCTAAAAGATTTTACAGAAATAACAAAAGCACAAAAATTAAAAACTGATTTTGTTGCTAATGTGAGTCACGAATTAAGAACACCTTTAGTTTCAATTAAAGGCTCTTTAGAGACTATTCTTGGACCAGCTTCAAACGACCAAGAGGCTCAAAAAAAATTTATGTCTATCATGTCTGATCAAGTATTAAGAATGGAAAACTTAATCAATGATTTATTGATTTTAAGCAGAATTGAGCTTGAAGAACACATTAAACCAAATAAAATCATTAATCTAAATGATATTTTTAAGAATATTAAAAGTAACTTTGAATTAATTCTTAAAAAAAAGAAAATTAATTTACATCTTGAACTTATTGAACCAACTTTAGTTTTTGGTGATAATGATAAATTGTTAACTGTATTTTCAAATTTAATTGATAATTCAATTAAATATTCTCAAGGTGGAAAAAATATATATGTCAAAAGTCAAAATAGTGAAGGTAAATTAATTGGTAAAAATATTGTCATTAGTATTAAAGATGAAGGTATTGGAATACCTCAACAGTTAATTCCAAGAATAACTGAAAGATTTTTTAGAGTAGATACAGAAAAAAGTAAAAAAGTTGGTGGCACAGGTTTAGGTTTAGCTATCATGAAACATATTATATCTCAACACAGAGGTGATTACGAGATTCTTAGTAAACTTAATGAAGGTACTGAAATTAAAATATATCTTCCAACAAAATAATTAATTTAAAAAGTTGTTTAAAATTAGCTCTTATTCAATCAATATTTAACAAATCTTTTGTTGATTCGTATCCTATTTTAATTAAATTTTTAATATGATTAAGGTATTGAATAGTATTTTAATTATCTTATTTGTTTTTATGTCGATGATTACTAAAAGTATATCATCGGATATATCTACAATTCTAAGGAATCAACAATTAACTGTATTCGATATTGGTATTTTTAGATTACAAGAAGATTTAAAAAGCTCTTATCCTGAAATTAAAAAACACAAAGATGTACCATATGAAGATATTTACATGGATGTTCTCACTTCATATCGAAACAATTCAGTAGATCTAATTATTTCAATTCCCGTAAATGAAAATTTAAAAAAAGAAAACTACATGTCAGATTCATTTAGATGTCGAAATATATTTAATTCTGTCAGAGATCATTTACTAAGAAATGAAAATATGAGTAATTATAGATTTACTATGGCAACAAGCTATTTAACATCTATTTTTTCAACTCCAAGTAGTTGGCCTAGATGGCGTTACGATCAAAGTGTTCTTGAGGAATTAGTTAATCTTGTGAAATTGGAAGTTATTTTAAGACCTACAACAGAACTTGCTTTTAAGGATAATGTTAATCCTGTTTCATGCAAAGGTGGTTTGGAAACCGAAAATAATGAGATTATTATCTCAATGAAATACAACTAAAAAGTTACCTTTTTAACAAAACTGTAACAATTCTGTAATATTAAAGATTCAATAAATTTATACGAGTCTGAAATCTTTTAATTAACAATGAAAGGATTAAAGATAATGAAAAAACTAACTATAATAATTGCTTCGCTTGTTGCTTTAACAATTGCGACAGTTGCTCAAGCAAGAGATCAAATTAAAATAGTTGGTTCATCTACAGTATTCCCTTACGCGACTGTTGTTGCTGAAAGATTCGGTGGTTCAGGATTTAAAACTCCTGTAATCGAGTCTACTGGTACTGGTGGAGGAGCTAAACTATTCTGTGCTGGTGTTGGTGAGCAACATCCAGATATTACAAATGCATCAAGAGCTATGAAAGATTCAGAAAAAGCTCTATGTAAAAAAAATGGAGTTAATGAAATAGTAGAAATCGTTGTTGGTAACGATGGTATTACATTAGCTTATAGTAAAGATGCAAAACCAGTAAACTTTACTAAAGAGCAATTATATTTAGCATTAGCTGCACATACAGTTGTTGATGGTAAATTAGTTCCAAATATCTATAAAACTTGGGACCAAATTGATCCAAGTCTACCTAAGCAGAAGATTTCTGTAATGATCCCTCCAGGAACTTCTGGAACAAGAGATGCTTGGAATTCTTTAGTAATGAAAAAAGGTATGACTAAAGAAGCTAAGGCTCTTTATAAAGCTGGTTATGAGGCTGGAAATAAAAAATACAAAAAACCTCAAAAACTTTACAGAGAAGATGGTGCTGCTATTGAAGTTGGTGAGAACGATAGTTTAATCATCCAAAAATTAGTAGCTGATAAAGATATGTTTGGTTTCTTTGGTTTTAGTTATTTCTTAGCTGCTAAAGATAAATTGCAAGCTGCTAGCATTGATGGCGGTCAACCATCTCTAGAAAGTATTCAAGACTATAGTTATGCAGTTGCAAGACCATTATTTTTCTATGTGAAAAAAGCTCACGTTGGTGTTATCCCTGGATTACATGAATTTGTAAAAGAATTCACTACAACTAAAGCTATAGGTAAAAACGGCTATTTGGCTGACATTGGTTTAGTACCATTAGATAAGAAGTTGTATAAGACAACTAGAACTAATGCAAAAGACCTTGTGGCAATGGCTGACTAATAAGATTGTTTAATAAGTTAAAATTAAGGGGTCTTTTTAGACCCCTTTTTTTTAAGAAGGTGTAAAGTAAAACATTAGGAGATTCTTTGAACTTAGTCATATTCATCTTTATAGTCCTTCTTGGTTTTACTAGTTACTATTTTGGAAGAAAAAAAGCCTATTCAATTCAAGCAACAAATACTAGATTAACAGCACTTCCACAATTTTATGGATATTATTTAGCAATATGGTGCGCAATACCCGCTTTTATTATTTATTCTTTATGGGCAATATTTGAGCCGAGTATAGTTAAGTTAATAATTTTAAGTGATTATAGCAATCAAGGATATCTTGATGATGAGTTAAATCTAATTTATGAAAAAACTAAATCATTATCTCGTGGCCAGTTTAGTGGAGAAATTACTCCTTATCTTGAAACATCTGCAGAAAAATATTTAAATCTTCGATCTATAGCCCAAAACTCTAAAGTTGTTTTAATTTTGGCAATAATTATAGCTTCTATAGTTTATGGTTATAAAAGAATTTCTTCAAACAATAGAACAAGAGAACCGGTTGAAAAATTTTTAAATGCTGTTTTATTTACAGCTTCTTTGGCAGCTATATTAACAACTATTGGAATTGTTTTTTCATTAATATTTCAAACTATCGATTTTTTTAAAGTAATTCCCTTGTTTGATTTTATTTTTGGAACTCATTGGTATCCAGCTAAAGCATTTGTGAGAGATGCTTCTGAGCCTTTGGATCCATCAATGTATTCTGACACATTTGGGGCTGTACCAATTTTTGCCGGAACATTTTTTATAGCATTAATTGCAATGTGTGTTGCTATACCAATTGGATTGATGAGTGGAATTTATTTAGCTGAATACGCTTCAACTAAAGTAAGACAATATGCAAAACCTTTAATTGAAATTTTAGCAGGCATACCAACTGTAGTTTATGGTTTTTTTGCAGCTTTAACAGTTGGACCATTCCTTAAAGATATAGGAACGGCAATGGGATTAGAAGTATCTGCAGAGAGTGCTCTAGCTGCAGGGGGTGTAATGGGGATAATGATTATTCCGTTTATATCTAGTTTGAGTGATGATGTTATTACTAGTGTTCCCCAAGGTTTAAGAGATGGTAGTTATGCAATGGGGGCTACTAAATCAGAAACAATAAAAAAAGTTATTTTTCCAGCAGCATTACCAGGAATTGTTGGTTCTATCTTGTTAGGTGTTTCTAGAGCTGTTGGAGAAACAATGATTGTAGTTATGGCTTCTGGCCTTGCAGCCAACTTAACATTTAACCCTTTAGAATCTACCTCAACTATCACTGCTCAAATTGTCGTAATATTAATTGGAGATCAGGCCTTTGGAGATCCTAAAACCCAGGCAGCATTTGCACTAGGTATGACATTATTTTTGGTAACACTTAGTTTAAATATTTTTGCTTTAAGAGTTGTTAAAAAATATAGGGAAAAATATGAATAAAAATAAAGAAAAACTCCTAAATTCTAGATATAGGGCAGAAAAAAGATTTCAATTTTACGGGAAAAGCGCAATTTTTTTAGCTCTTTTGTTTTTAACAATTTTTATTTTTAAAATCTTTTCTACTGGCTATACAGCGTTTCAGAAAACTTGGTTGATTGTGCCAGTCACCTTTGATGCTGAAACCATGTACCTTGACGAAAATCCTTCTAAAGAAGACTTAAAGGATGCAGATTATTTTGATCTAGCTTTGCAAACAATGTTTGATTTAGATAAAAGTGCATCAGAAAAACAACAAAATGATCTGAAGCGAATGGTCTCTTACTTTTTTGAAAGAGAGATTAAAAGGGAGCTTTTAAATGACCCTTCATTAATTGGAAAAACTAAAGATGTTTATTTAACTGCTTCAGATGATTTAGATCAAGTATTCAAAGGCAATTATCCAAGGGATTTACCTGAAGATCAAAGAAGAGTTACAGATTATCAATTAAAGATTTTTGATCAACTTGTAGAACAGGGAAGAGTTGAAAGTAAATTCAATTTAAGTTTTTTTACATACCCTGATTCAAGAGAAGCTGAATTAGCTGGTATAGCAAGCTCATTTATGGGATCGATTTTTTCTATTTTAGTTTGTTTAGTTATTGCATTTCCTGTTGCAGTGCTAGCAGCTATTTATTTAGAGGAATTCGCACCAAAAAATAGATTTACTGATTTTATTGAGGTAAATATAAATAACTTAGCAGCAGTCCCATCAATTGTTTTTGGTCTTTTGGGACTAGGTATTTTGCTGGCTGTATTTCAGTTACCTAGATCAACGCCTTTAGTTGGTGGAATAACTTTATCGTTGATGACATTGCCAACAATAATTATTGCTTGTAGAGCATCTTTAAAAGCAGTTCCTCCAAGTATAAGAGAGGCTGCACTTGCAATGGGCGCTAGTAAAATGCAAACTACAATGCATCATACAGTGCCATTGTCTATGCCAGGGACTTTATCTGGTACAATTATTGGCTTGGCTCAAGCTTTAGGTGAAACCGCTCCTTTGATATTGATTGGTATGGTAGCTTTTGTAAATACAATTCCAGGATCACCTTTAGATCCAGCTGCAAGTTTGCCGGTACAAATTTATATATGGGCAGAGAGCGCTGAAAGAGGTTTTGTCGAGAAAGTTTCTGCTTGTATTATGGTCCTATTGGGATTTTTAATTATAATGAATTTGTTTGCACAAATAATTAGACATAAATTTGAAAAAAAATGGAGTTAAGATGATAAAGATAAATTCAAAAAATGTAGATGTTTTCTATGGAAAAAAACAAGCTCTATTCAATATAAACTTAGATATTGAAGAAAATCAGGTTACAGCACTAATTGGGCCTTCAGGTTGTGGTAAATCTACTTTTTTAAGATGTCTAAATCGAATGAATGACGTTATTGATATATGTCGAGTAAAAGGTCAGATTATAATCAATGATTTTGATATTAATGATAAGAGTTGTGATGTAGTTAGATTAAGAGAAAAAATTGGTATGGTTTTT
>CACFEM010000009.1 GCA_902565325.1 uncultured Pelagibacteraceae bacterium | reverse complement strand
TCCACTAATTAATGTTTTTCCAAGATTAGAAATTATACTATTTAACCTTTTTGAAACATTGCAAGATATAAAACTATTTATTATAGACCTAATTTAATTTTTTATGATTAATTATATATCTAAGCCTTTTAGATGGTTTTTTAAATTAGAAGCTGCAAGTGGACTTGTATTGTTGTTTGCTGCAATAATTGCATTATTTATAAGCAATTCTGGGCTAGCAAATTTATATTTTGCTACTTTAAATAAGTATTTATTTATAGGTATTAATAATTTTGGATTAAAATTATCAGTATTACATTGGATCAATGATGCTTTGATGGCAATCTTTTTTTTCTTTGTTACTTTAGAAATTAAAAGAGAATTTTTACAAGGTGAACTTTCTAATATTAAACAAGCTTTATTACCAATAATAGCTGCAGTAGGAGGAATGTTGGTTCCTGCACTGTTTTATGTTTTTATAAATTTGGGTGATAGTGAAACTTTAAATGGATGGGCAATTCCATCTGCTACAGATATTGCATTTTCATTAGGGGTTTTATCTTTGTTGGGTAAAAGAGTTCCTTTGTCATTAAAAGTATTTTTAACTGCATTAGCTATAATTGATGACTTAGGAGCAATAGTAATCATCGCCCTATTCTACTCTGGAGATTTGAGTATTAAGTATTTAACTTTAATGTTATTAGCTTTTATTGTTTTGTTATTAATTAACAAATTTAACATTAAAAAGTTTCTACCTTATTTAGTTGTAGGACTATTTCTCTGGGATTTTACGCATAACTCAGGAATACATGCTACTATCGCTGGCGTCTTGTTAGCCATGACAATTCCTCATAGAAAAAAAGAAAAAGATTTTTCTTTATTAATAAAAATTGAACATGCAATTAGTCCATATGTTGCTTTCGGAATAATGCCTTTATTTGCATTTGCAAATGCTGGAGTATCTCTTGACGGTTTATCGTTCGCTTCATTACTTGATAAGGTTCCCCTTGGAATCGTTTTAGGATTATTCCTTGGTAAACAATTAGGTGTTTTTGTCTTCTCATATGTTTCAATAAAATTGAAAGTGGCTCAAATGCCAAATGATACAAGTTGGTATAATTTTTATGGCGTAGGAGTTCTTACTGGGATTGGTTTTACTATGAGTTTATTTGTTGGAAATTTAGCTTTTGTAGAAAACATGCAATATATGGATGGTGTAAAAATAGGCGTATTAACTGGATCATTGTTATCAACTTTATTTGGTTATTTTTTAATATTACTTACACCAAATAAACCTAATAAATGAGAAAAGTAATATTTCTATTATTTATTGTTATGATTTTTTTCAAAACATCAGCTACTGCAAACTACGAAAAAAAAATTTATGATTTCACTATAGAGAGTATAACTGGCGAGACAATTAATTTTAAAGATTACAAAAACAAAGTTATATTAGTTGTAAATACAGCAAGTTACTGTGGATTTACAAAACAATATGATGAATTACAAGAATTGTGGGATTTATATAAAGAAAAAGGTTTAATTGTTCTTGGTGTTCCGTCTAATTCGTTTAATCAAGAAAAAAATAATAATGCTGATATTAAAGAATTTTGTGAAGTAAATTTTAATATTAACTTTCCTCTTACGACATTAACTGAAGTTAAAGGCAAAGATGCTCATGAACTTTTTAAATGGGCAAAAGAAAATCATGGTAAGTCGGCAGAACCTAAGTGGAATTTTCATAAAATTTTAATTAATAAAGAAGGTAAAGTTCAAGATACATTCGCATCATTTACAAAACCAACTTCAAAAAAAATAATTAAAGCTATAGAAAATAACTTATAAGTTTATTGTTAATCCATCATGTGCTGGAACAACATTTTTAGGCATCATTTTTTTAAGTACTTTATAATCTAATACTGGTGATAAATTAGTAAGAATAGCTTTTTTTGGTTTGAATTTTTTAATTACAGCAAGTGAAGTTTCTAAATTAAAATGTGATGGATGATAATTGTACCATAAGCAATCAATAATTAAATATTGAAGATTTCTAAAATATTTATGATCTTTGTTATAAATTTTACTTACATCACTAATGTAAGCTAATTTTTTATTAATTATAAAGCAATTTGATTTTACTTTACCATGTTGAACTATAATTGATTGAATGCTAATTTTTTTATTATTATTTTTAGTAAATATTTTTTTAGGCAATTTATTAAGTTTTAGTGTTGCAGGATATTCTTTTGAATAACTTTTAAAAATATAAGAAAATGTAGTATTGAGATATTTGGAGGTAAATTTATCAGCGTAAACATCAAGTTGTTTTTTGCTATTTATATAAAAAGATCTCAAATCATTTATTCCATGAGTTTGATCACCATGCATATGAGAATATAATACTTTATGAATTTTTTTTACTTTATGTCTTAAAAGCTGCTGACGTAGGTCAGGAGACGTATCTATAAGAATATTTTCATCTGTGGTTTTAATTAATGCTGAACATCTTGTTCTATAATTTTTTTTATTATTAGGATCACAATTTCCAAAGAAACCATCTGGTCTTGGTACACCCATTGAACTACCACAGCCTAAAATAATAAATTTCATTAATTTCAATTAAAAAATAGTTTATTAAAGTTATCTGTAGTTTTTTTTATAAGATCTCCTTTAGATATATTTTTAATTTCAGCTAATTTTGTAGCAGTAAAATCAATGAATGATGGTTCATTTTTTTTTCCTCTTTTAGGAACGGGTGCTAAAAAAGGACTATCAGTCTCAATCAAGATATTATCCATTGGAATAGATTTGAATGTATCTTGTAATTCCAATGAGTTTTTAAAAGTAATGATACCGCTTGCTGAAAAGAATGAATTTAAAGTCATTAGTTTTTCTGAAAATTCTTTAGACCCAGTAAAACAATGCATCAAAATTTTAAGGTTTTCATTTTTATATTCATTTAAAATCTCAAAAGTCTCTTTCTCTGCATCTCTTGAATGAACAATTAATGGAATACTTGTTTTTATGGATGCATCTATATGTTCTTTAAAACTTGCTATCTGCTTATCTTTTTCACTATTATTATAATAAAAATCTAACCCAGTTTCTCCAATTCCAATAATTTTTGAGTTTTCATTGAGACTTTCAATGATCTGCTTTGAAGTGATAATATCTGTAGAGCTTTCATGAGGATGAATGCCAATAGTACCATAGATCATCTCATCTTTATTAATTAAATCTTTTACTCTAGAAAAACTTTCAAACGAAGTTGAGATAGTTAATAATTTTTCTATACCAACTTCTTTTGATCTTTGTATTACATTAGCTAAATCACTTAACAATGGCTCATGATCTAGATGGCAGTGTGAGTCAATCATTGTTTTTCTCTATTTTTTTAAAAAGTATATCTATTTTATTAATATTATTACCTTTTGTTAAATACTCATTATTAGAAACTGAATCTAATTTTATATTTTTTTCTTCAATATCAAAAATCTTTAATGCCTTTAAAGATGATTCAGGAATAATTGGATATAGTAAAAAACTTATTTTTCTTACAATTTCTAAAGTAGTGTAAACAATAGTATTTAATCTAATTATATCATCTTTCTTTTTCCATGGTTCTTGATCATTAAAATATTTGTTAGCTTCAAAAAGAGAATTTACAATATAATCAATGTAAAAATTAATATTTTGATTGTCAATTTGTAACCTAATATTATCTAAATTATCTTTATACTTATTTAGTATTAGTAAATCTTCATCATGAAATTTAATTTCTAGTGGAATTTTTCCATTACAATTTTTTATTGCAAAAGCAGTTACACGTTGACATAAATTTCCATAATTGTTGGCTAGATCACTATTAATACAATCTTCTAGTCTTTCTTGAGATATATTTCCATCATTCCCAAAAGAAACTTCTTTAATTAAGTAGTACCTTAAAGGATCTAGACCATACTCTTTAATTATTTCAAGTGGATCAAGAATATTTCCTTTAGATTTAGACATTTTTTCTTCCCCTGATAATATCCATCCATGCCCAAAAACTCTCTTTGGTAAATCAATTTTTGCTGCTAATAAAAAGGCAGGCCAATAAACAGCATGGAATCTAAGTATATCTTTTCCAATTAAATGTATTGAAGCTGGCCAAAATTTTTTAAACAAATCATCATTTGTATTAGGATAGTTTAATGCACTCAAATAATTTGTTAAAGCATCGAGCCAAACATATATCACGTGGTTTTTATTATTTGGAACAGGTATGCCCCATGAAAAACTTTTTCTACTAACAGAAAGATCTTTAAGACCACTTTTTACAAAACTAATAACTTCATTTTTCCTAGATTGAGGAGCAATAAAATCCGGATTAGCTTCATAATATTTTAATAACGGTTTTTCCCACTTTGAAAGTCTAAAAAAATAAGATTCTTCCTCAATCCATTCAACAGGAGATTTTGATGATATAGCAATTTTTTTTTCATCTAATTCCTCAATTTCATCTTCGTTATAAAAGGCTTCATCTGATACTGAATACCATCCAGAATAGTTTGATAAGTATATATCATCATTTTTTTCAAGTTCATTCCAAAGATGTTGAACTGTTTTTTTATGTCTAGCTTCTGTAGTTCTTATAAAATCAGTATTAGATAAATTCAAAGTATCTGAAAGATCTCTAAAGGTTTGACTAATTTGATCACAAAACGCTAAAGGCTCCTTCCCTGCTTTTTCTGCAGATCTTTGAATTTTTAATCCATGTTCGTCTGTACCAGTAAGAAAATGAACTTGATAATCATCAATTATTTTAAATCTTGCAAAAAAATCTGCGATAATGCTTGAATAAGCATGACCCATATGAGGCTTAGCTGACGGGTAGTAAATAGGCGTAGTAATATAATAAGTTTTATCCATTTAGTATTTTATCCTCAAATTCCATAAATAATGTTTCCTCATCTAAATTATAAATTCTAGTATTATTAATTTTTTCTAAAAAATAATAGTATGACTT
The DNA here is from genome assembly GCA_902565325.1 of uncultured Pelagibacteraceae bacterium. The sequence goes on along the minus strand of CACFEM010000009.1, from coordinate 20,338 downwards.
TAGTAAATTAATATTTTTGCTAGATATATTGTTTCTAAAATAAAGTTCAATAAAAGAATAAATGATTTCAATAATTGATTTATCTTTTTTATAAATTTTATTTTTAATTATGGTTGTTAGTGTTGTGTTTAAATCAAAATTAACAAGATCTAAGTTATATTCTTCAGATAACTTAATTAATTTAAATAATTTTCCAGGAGTTGCATAATAATCAAATAACTTGTTATTGATAATAGTATTTATTTCATCGTTTAATAATTGATTAACAATTCTAATAGACTGATCTTTAGTTAAAAAAACTTTGAAATTTAAACATCTAGATTTAAGAGTTGGTAGCACTCTTTTATTATTATTTATTAAAACAAAATTTATATTTTCATTAGGTTCTTCTAAAATTTTTAACAAAGCATTAATGGAATTTAAGTTTAACAATTCAATATTATCAATTAAAACAAATCTCTTTTTATTATTAAATGAGGATTTATTAAGATTTATTATCAATTCCCTAATTTGATTTATATCAATATTTTTTTTTTCCTCCAAGACATCAATTAAGTAAAAATTTGGATTAGATTTATTTCGTATAAGTTTGTATGACTTATTATCTGGATTAATTTTATTATTTTCATAATCATATGGATGTTCTTCATTTTCCGATAATACAAGATTAATTAAATGATATGCTAATGTTGATTTTCCAATACCTTTTTCACCAGATAAAAGAATTTTATTAGGCAAAGTATCGTTTTTAGATAATTTATATAATTGATTAAAAATTTCTTTGTGCTCAAATAAATTTATTTGAGTTATCGGATTTAAATTCATTTAATTAATTTTTTAATTTGATTTATTATTAAATCTTCATTTATTTTTATATCTAAATTAGAATCAATTACTTTGTATGATTTTTTATTCGATTTAGCTAATTTCAAAAAACCTTTTTGAACTTTATTATAAAAATTCATATCAAACTGATCATATCGATTGAGAGATTTCCTATTTTTTAATCTTTGAAATAGATTTTTTTTATTTACAACATTGAGAAAAGTAAAGTTTACTTTAATATTTTTTAATAGAAATTTATTTATGATATTTATAATGTTTAAATCAACACCCATACCATAATGCTGATATGCAATAGTTGAGTCTGTAAATCTATCAATCAGAATAATTTTTTTTTTGTATGATTTTTTTATAAGGTTTATATTTTCACTACGCGCTGCTAAATATAAAAGTAAATCAGTATACATGTTAAAATTAGATTTTTTATTTAAAATTAATCTTCTTATTTTTTCAGAATTTAAACTACCACCTGGTTCTCTTATCTTTATATAATTAATTTTCTTTTTATCTAAATATTTAGATACTTTATTTATATGGTAACTTTTACCACTGCCCTCTATACCCTCAAAAACAATGATGGGTTTTTTAGACATCACCCCAAATTAAATAATTTATTGATTTTATTAATCTTGTAAAAAAATTAACTTTTTTAATTTCTTTCGATGAAAGTAAATCATACTCACCAACAAGTTCTTGATCATAAACAACTCTGAGTGTGGCTATTTTTTGATCTTTTTCAATTGGTGCTTCGACTGGTCCATCATACTTAACAACAACTTTTAAAAGTTTTTTTTTCGCTTTTTTGATTGTTTTATAAATATCTTCCTTTGTATATGCTTCCACACTATTCTCTTTTCCTAACCAAACATCAATTTTGTGTAATGGTTTATTAGCTTTAGCTATTTCTACAAGATCATAGTTGGTAAGACCAAATGTAAGTAATTTTGTGCTCTCTTTAGATCTAGCATTTTTTGAATTAAAACCGCTTCCTACAGCAATCAATCTTCTGCCATTTCTATCTATTGATGATGCTAAAGAATATTTTTCAACTGCTAAATAACCGGTTTTTATTCCATCTGCTCCAAGGTTTTTATAAAGCAATGGATTTCTATTTCCTTGTGTTATTGGATCGCCCCCTGTCCTATCCCAGGTAAATTCTTTTTCAGCAAACATTTTGTAAAATTCAGGATGTTCTTTAATTAAATATCTAGACATTTTTAAAATATCTCTAACAGTCGAGTAGTTATCAGGGTCATTTATTCCTGATGAATTAGAAAAGTTTGTATTATCCATACCTAATTCTTTTGCTTTAGCAGTCATTAAAATTGCGAATTCTTCTTCAGTACCTGCTATACCTTCAGCCAATGCAATACATGCATCATTACCTGAGGCAACGATAATACCTCTTAGTAAATTTTCTACAGAGACTTGATCACCTACCATTATAAACATCGACGAATATCCAGATGTAGATAGTCTCCAAGCTCTCTCTGATATTATAAATTTTTCATCCAAACTAAGATCGCCTGATTTTATCAAATCAAAAGCAATAATTGCTGTCATTATTTTTGTCATAGAAGCTGGATAAATTGAAATATCTGGCTCTTTTTCATAGAGAATTTCTCCAGAATGGTAATCTTGTAAAATTGCAGTTCTTGCATTTACATCAAAATTAGCTTTTGAAACACTTGCTAATGAAAAACTAAAAAAAATTATAATTAATAATATTCTATACATCTTTTAATATCTCTATATTTTCAAAATTTAAAACTTTTATTTCGTTAAATGATTTTTCTAGTTTTTTTATATCATTAAATGGACCCAATAATACCCTATATTTAGTTTTAGATAATTTCTTAATTACAGATCTTTTTATATTTGTCTCATCTTTTATTCTATTAACCATATTTTCTGCTGAGTCTCGGTAATAAAAATCTGCAATCTTTATTGAATATAAAAATTTATGCTTTTTTATTTTGACTTCTTTAGTCTTTTCTTTACCCAGATTATCTATGGTAATTCCGTCAACAGGAGCTTTTTCAGCTACACTTTTCTCTTCATCAAAAGTCTTTGCCTTTTTAGCTACAAATGTTGAACTTTTTGAGATTAAAACAAGATCGATATAAGGTTCTTTAGGGTCAAGTGATAACTCCTCAGCAATTCGTTGCGTAATTACAGAGTTATAAAAAGTAGAGAATTTAACGTTATTAGAGATTACTTCTGCTATAATGGATTTATCATTAATAGGATTGGTAATTTTAACAAATGAATTTTTTTTAATTTTATTATGAAAAATTAAAAGAGACCTATTATCGATTTTTTTGGATATTTTTTTTTCTTTTTTTAATTCATCATCATAAATTAAAGCAAATCCAGTATTACTATACTTTTGATCACTAATATAAACTAAGTTTTTATTATTTTGATCAAATTGATTACATGCAGATAAAAAAATTGCAGCAATAATTAATATAACTTTTTTAAAGTTCATTTTTAAATTTATCTTTTAATGTACAAACTGCTAAAGCAAATCGCAATGACCTATTCCATTTTAATATTATCTCATAGTTATCAAATACAATATAAGCTGGATTTAAAGTTTCGGCATCAGGTATGATATCTTTATCTGGGGTTATAATGGCTACCTTAAATGAGTTGTACTTATTATCTATTTGATCATTATTTTTAATAAATTTTCTAAAATATTTTAACTTTTTTTTATCATGAAGTTTTTTTGCGGAAATATTCAAATATTTACCAGGTATATTGTCTGATAAATCAATTCTATAAAAACAAGGATTTTCACTTTTCCAGCCTATTTGATTTAAATAATTAGATGCGGAAGCATAAGCATCATTATTATTTTTTAAATCTATATATCCGTTGCCATCATGGTCAATAGCATAATTTTTCATTGTTGATGGCATAAATTGAAAAAAACCAAAAGCACCTGCCCAAGACCCATATAACGTTTTATAATCTATTTGATCATTTTCTATTAATCGTAAAAGAATTAATAATTCATTTGTAAAAAAATCTGATCTTCTTTTATCAAAACTTAAAGTTGCCAAAGAAGATAAAATATCCATTTTTCCAACATACGTTCCAAAATTAGTTTCTATTCCCATCAGAGCTAATAGTAACTCTCTCTCTATATTAAATTCGTTTTCAACAGTATTTATTAATTTTGAATTTTTTTCATAGAATTTTTTTCCTAAAGAGACTTTTTTTGAAGATGTTCTTTTTGAAATATAAGTTTTAGTATCTTCGTAAAATTCAGGTTGATACCTATCATATTTTATCACATCTGATAAAAATTTAGTATCAGACATAACTGTATCAAAAGTTTTTTCTGAAATATTGTTTTCTAAAGCTATTTTTTTAAAATTTAATTTCCAATTTTCAAATTCTTTATTGATATCAGCAAATGATAAATTAATAGAAATAAAAATAAAAAATAAAAAAAAATTAATTTGTTTCATGTAAATCCTTCAAATATATAATTACAGCAATCCAAATAAAAATAAAACTAACTAATTTTGTCATTGAAAAAGGTTCGTTGTAATAAAAATACCCTAATAAAAACTGAAAAGTGGGAGTTATATAAAATATCATGCCAGTCGGTCCTAAACCACAAAGTTCAACACCCCTAACATATAAAAACAAAGGTATAACAGTCATAGGTCCAGCAAGATAAATAAATAGCATCATTGATGGATCGGATAATTGAAAATCATTATATCCTTTGCTTGCTATCAAATAAAAAGCTAACAGTGCAAATGGTAGTATAAATAAACTCTCTATAAGAAGACCTACATCAGTATCAACATTAATTTTTTTTCTAACTAGATTGTAAAACCCCCAACTTAAAGCAACAATTAAACCAACCCAAGGCAATGATTTAATACTTACAATTATTAAAAAAAGGATGGATAGAATAACCAAGATGATTGAAAAGACTCTTTTTTTATTAAGTTTCTCTCTAAAAAAAAGATAACCAAGCATTACGCTTAAAATTGGCATAATAAAATAACCAAAACTTGCATCTATGATTCTATTTGTTGCTATAGCATATATCCATACACCCCAATTTATAAAAATTAAAAAACCTGAGATAAATAAATAAAATAAATTTGATTTACTTTTTAAAATTTTAAAAAAGATATTCCATTTAGAGAAAAAAAAAGTAGTCAAAATTAAAGTAAACGCTGTCCATAAGCATCTATGAACTACTAATTCAATATGCCCAATATAAGCAATATATTTAAAATAAATTACACCAAAAAACCCCCACCAAAAAGATCCAAACCCAGCAAGTAATAAGCCTTTGTTAAATTCTTTATTCATAGGAAACCATGATGCATGTAATAAATAAGTTTATTAGACTATTTTATGGTTGAATTAAATAATTATAATTATAAAACCTTGCTCACGGAGAGATGGCTGAGTGGTTGAAAGCACCGGTCTTGAAAACCGGCAAAGGGGCAACTCTTTCCTGGGTTCGAATCCCAGTCTCTCCGCCACTATTTTTCAACATAATCAAAATTTTTAAATAAATCAGTCACATTATTTTTTTCGAAAATAAAATCAGTCTCTAAACCATTCAAAAAATTGTATAAATTTGAATCATCAATATCCAATAATTTTTCTAATTTAACTAAATCATCATCACTTAAATCATTAATATATTTTTTAACAAAAGCTCCTAAAAGTTTATCCATTTCTTTGGTGCCCCTGTAATTTGATCGATAAATAATTTTTTTTTTTAATTCGTCTATATTGATCATAAATATTAGAATATATTAGTTGTTAATGAATAATAAAACAAATTATGAATATTTATTATCAGATTTAAGTTCTTTAAAAGGTGTAGGAACTAAAACAAAAAATTTATTAAAGAAGAAAAATATTAATAATTTATTTGATTTATTATGGAAACTTCCAAAATCTTATACAGATAGAAGCTTGTCGTCAAAAATAAAAGATTTAAAAATTGGTGAAATACAAACAGTAACTATAATTCCTCAAAAGTATAACTTCCCTCGTATAAGAAAATTACCAAATAGAGTTTTATGTAGTGATGAAACTGGCGAAATAGATTGTGTTTTTTTTAATAGTTATGAAGGATACATAAAAAAAATACTACCATTAGGAAAAGAAATTACTGTTAGTGGTAAAATAGGTCATTTTAGGAATAAATATCAAATTACAAATCCAAAATATGTTTCTGAGGATTCTACTTTAATCAAACAAACTCATAATAAATATTCATTAACTGAAGGTATTTCTGAAAAAATATACAACAAAATCTTAAATCAAATAATCAATAATTTACCAGTTTTTAATGAATGGCACTCGAAAAGTATTATATCTAAATTTAAAAACATAAGTTGGAATAGCTCAATTAAAGAACTACACAAACCTGAAAATATCGGAAATTATAAATCAAATTTCTATCAAAGACTTGCTTATGATGAAATATTTTCAACGTTTCTTGTCAATTCTGAAATAAGAAAAAAAATAAGAAAAATAAAAAAAAAAAATAAAGTTATTAATTTAAATAAACAAAACTCTATAATTGATAAATTAGATTTCTCTCTTACTGATGATCAACAAAAATCACTTAACGAAATAAACAAAGATTTAAGTTCACCAACTAAAATGTTTAGACTTTTGCAAGGAGACGTTGGTAGTGGAAAAACAATAGTATCTCTTTTAGCGGCAATAAATAGCATAAATTCTGGTTTCCAAGTTGCATTTATGGCTCCTACAGAAATTCTAGCAAAACAACATTTTAATCTTGCAAAAAAAATATTTCCTAAAAATATAAATATAGATCTTATTTCCGGAAAATCTGAATATAAATTGAAAAAAGAAATTCATAAAAAATTAGAAAATAATAAAATTGATATTATCTTTGGGACACATGCAATATTTCAAAAAAAAATAATTTTTAAAAAATTAGGATTAATAATTATCGATGAACAGCATAAGTTTGGTGTCAATCAAAGAAAAAGATTATCAGACAAAGGTGGAGTAAATTGTGACGTATTATTAATGACAGCAACACCTATACCTAGAACTCTAACAATGACAATTTATGGTGATATGGATATTTCAATAATTAGAGAAAAACCTAAAAATAGAAAACCAATTAAAACGTATAGTAAATTAGAGGTTAAAATTGAAGATGTTTTAAAATTTATAAAAAAAGAAATTAATATCGGAAATCAAATTTTTTGGGTTTGTCCATTAATTGAGGAATCTAAAAAATTGGATCATTCATCAGCTGTCAAAAAATATGAATATTTAGAAAGTAAGTTTCCAAATCAAGTAAGTTTACTTCATGGAAAAACTGATATGGATGAAAAAAATGAAATATTAAATAATTTTTTAAATAATAAATTCAAGATATTAGTTTCTACCACGATTATTGAGGTTGGTATAGATTTTCCAAATGCAAATACGATTATAATTGAAAATGCAAACAAATTTGGTTTATCTCAACTTCATCAATTAAGAGGTAGAGTTGGTCGTGGAGATAAAGACTCTACATGCATATTAATGTTTAAATCAAATCTAAGCGAAAACGCAAAAAAAAGAATAAAAATTTTAAAAGACACTAATGATGGTTTCTTAATATCTGAAGAGGATATGAAATTGCGAGGGTTTGGGGATATTTTGGGATTTAAACAAAGTGGTGTAAAAAATTTTAAGTTAGCAGATCCAATTCAGAATAGTGATCTTTTCTTATTAGCTGAAAAGGAAATGAGAAGAATAGAAAAATCAAATGAAGATATAAGTAAATTCAAACCTTTGATAAAATTGTACGATAGAGCTGATATAATAAATGATATTGCTTAAGTTTTTTTGGTAGAGGTTCCTGCTGAAACTATAAACTTAGATGCGTCCTCAAATGACATATTCAAGTAAATAACATCTTCCATAGGAAACATTAATAAAAAACCACTAGTTGGATTTGGTGTTGTTGGCACAAAAACATTAATTAAATTCTTTCCAGTTTTTTGAGCCATTTCCCCTTTGTTTTCTTTTGTAGCAAAACCAACAGCCCAAACTCCTTTTCTTGGATATTCAACTAAAACTACACTTTTTTTTCCATCATCTTTTTTTGAAAAAGTTTCTGTCATTTGAACAATCGCAGAATAAACTGTTCTTAAAAATGGAATTCTTTTGAATAAATCATCTATCAGTTTGAGAATTCGTCTTCCAAAAAAAGATAATGAAAGTCCACCAACAATGGTTATTAATAATATTGAAATAATGATTTCAACTCCAGGAATATTAAATGGCAAATAACTATTTGGATTAATATTTTTAGGAATTAAATTTGATGAAATACCTATTAAAATTTTAGTTAAATAGAGTGTAAAACCAATTGGTATTAAAACAACAACACCAGTAATAAAATAATTTCTTAATGTTAATGAAAAAGATTTTTTTGAGCCCTTTTTTGCCATATTTAAAATTAACTATAACTAGCGTATACAACAAAAACAATTGCAATGATAAATAATACAATTAAAATTTTGTTATTAAGATTCATGTTAAAATACTATTATCAATTTTAAGTAGATATGGATAGAAGAAAATTTTTGACGTATATAGGTTGTGGATGTGGAAGTATACTTTTGCACTCTTGTTCTAGTGCTCCAATAACTGATCGAAAACAATTAAAAATTATACCTGAGGCTAAATTAAATGCACAGGCAGCTCAAATTTATGAAAAAGTTAAAGAAAAAGAAAAGATGAGCGATGATTTAAAAACATTAAATGAAATAAAAGAAATTGGAAAAAGAATGGAAGATTCGATTAGTGAATATTTTTATAGATCTAATTTAGAAGACCCAACAGTAAATTTTGACTGGGAATATATTTTAATTGATAATAAAAAAGTAAGAAATGCATGGTGTATGCCAGGTGGTAAAATAGCAGTCTACACAGGTATATTAGATGTTACAAAAAATCAAAATGGATTAGCTGCAGTGATGGGCCACGAAGTTGCTCATGCGGTAGCAAAACATTCTGTTGAAAGAGCTAGCAGAGGTGTGTTGTTAAATACAGGTGCTAGAATTATAGATATAGCCAGTGGAGGTATTTTGTCTGACATTAACAGAACTACTGGCATGGATACGGTTGGTATGCTGGCTCAATTAGGAATTATGAATCCTTTCAATAGAAAACAAGAAAGTGAAGCTGATTATTTGGGTATGATTTTTTCATCTTTATCTGGTTATGATATTAGAGAAACAGTTAAAATTTGGGAAAGAATGAAAGAATTTAATAAAGGGAAAGAGCCACCTCAATTTATGAGCACTCACCCCTCATCAGACACAAGAATAAAGCAACTCAATGAATGGATGAATGAAGTTATTTTAGATTATCCACCACTTAATTTAAGTTAATTCAATTAATGGTGAGCCCTGATGGACTCGAACCATCGACCCATTCCTTAAAAGGGAATTGCTCTACCAACTGAGCTAAGGGCCCCCAAATTATTCAAATTGAATAATTGTTATATATAGAATTTTTATTTTTTTTCAAATGACAATTTTAGCCAAATCTATAGAGCTTCTACAACTTATCAATGTATTTATCATGAAATTGATCAAAAGTACCTTCATTAATATTTTTTCTGATAGAGGACATTAATTCTTGATAAAAATTAATATTATTTAACGTCAGTAACATTGAGGCCAGAATTTCATTTGTATTAAATAAGTGATTTAAATAATTTTTTGAATATTTATTTAAATTTAGATTTTTACAATTTGGATCGAGTGGCGTGTTGTCATTTTGATATTTATTATTTTTAATATTGATTCTTCCCTGCCATGTAAAAGCCAAACCTGTTCTGCCAGATCTAGTTGGCAATACACAGTCAAACATATCTATACCTCTTTTTACAGCACCCAAAATATCTGATGGTGTTCCAACACCCATTAAATAGTGTGGTTTTTCAATAGGTAAGTTTTCCTTAATATCATCTAAAACGTTAAACATTTCATTTTGAGTTTCTCCTACAGCTAGTCCTCCGAGAGCATACCCATCAAAACCAATTTTAATTAACTCTTGAAGAGATTTTAATCTTAAATCTTTAAAAAGACCTCCTTGGATTATACCAAATAAAGCTTTATGTGGATTATTTCCAAATGCCACTTTAGATCTTTCTGCCCAATAAAGTGATAAATCCGTAGATTTTTTTATTACATTATAATCATTAGTTTTTTTTGGGCACTCATCCATAATCATCACAATATCAGAATTTAAACCCAACTGAATTCTGATGCTCTCTTCGGGGCTTAAGTAAAATTTTTTTCCATCAACATGAGAGTTAAATATAGCGCCCTTCTCTCTATCAATTTTATTTAATTTTGATAAGGACATAACTTGAAATCCACCAGAGTCAGTTAAAATAGGTAAATCACAATTCATAAATTCATGGAGGCCACCAGCAGATTGAATTCTTTCAACGCCTGGTCGTATCATTAAATGATATGTGTTTGAAAGTATTATTTCTGATCCAGTTTTTTTTATATCATCTATCGTACAAGCTTTTACTGTAGCTTGTGTTCCAACAGGCATAAATGCTGGAGTGTGTATATTTCCACGATGGGTTTCTATTAAACCACACCTAGCAAATTTATCTTTTTTTAAAACTTTAAAGGCAAATTTTTTTAATGCCATTAAAAAAATTATTGAGATTTGAAACTAATAATTTTATCTGGGTCAGTAACAGCACCATTATTGTTTTGGTCACCTCTTTTGATTTTATCAACAAATTCCATTCCTTCGATTACTTTTCCAAAAACTGTATATTGTCGATCTAAAAAAGGAGCTGGCTGAAAACAAATAAAGAATTGGCTATTTGCACTATTAGGGTCTTGAGCTCTTGCCATTGATAAAGTTCCTCTATCATGTGGTAAACTATTAAATTCTTGCTTTAAATCAGGGAAGTCTGAACCACCCATACCTGCTCTTCTAAGATCAAAATCTTTAGATTCTGAATTTCCAAATTTCACATCACCTGTTTGAGCCATGAATCCATCAATAACTCGGTGAAAAACAACGTTATCGTATTTACCGCTATTTGCTAATTCCTTAATTCTTTTAACATGATTTGGCGCAACATCTTCAAATAATTCAATTTTTACGTCACCATCTTTTAATTTTAATATCATTATATTCTCCTCGGCTATTGATTGATTGGTAATTAAAAAAAACAAAATTAGTAGTTTAATAAAAATTTTATTCATATTTATCTTTTAATGATTTAATTGTACTTTTTGTAGTAAATTTTTTTATATCACCTTTTAATTTAACAATCTCTTTAACAAATCTTGATGAAATGATTTGATTTTCTACATCAGACATTAAAAAAATTGTTTCTATATTTTGGCTCAATTTTCTATTCATACCAGCTAATTGAAATTCGTATTCAAAATCAGATACAGCTCTTAATCCTCTTAGAATAATGTTTGATTTATATTTTTTACATAAATCAGTGGTTAAAGACCCAAATGATACTACTTTTATTTTTTTTCTATTTAATTTTAGATCTTTAAATAAGGCTTTATTTACTATTTCTATTCTTTCCTCAGAACTAAATAAATAATTTTTGTTACTTGCATCTGAAACACCTACTACTATTTTATCAAATAATTTTAATGATTTTTTTATTACATCTATATGTCCAAAAGTGATTGGATCAAATGTTCCAGGATAAATTGCAATTTTACTCATTAAATTAAATTATCATCAATTTTAATTGCTGAAACAACTTTTTCTTCTCCTGATAACTTAATTATTCTAACTCCTTGAGTATTTCTTCCTGCTGTTCTAATTTCTTTCACAGCAACTCTTATAACCCTACCTTTATTCGTAGAAATTAAAATTTCATCACCTTCAAAAACAGGAAAGGATGAGGTAATATTTCCATTTCTTGGTGAGTTTACTATTCCTATAATGCCTTTTCCACCTCTGTTAGTAACTCTGTAATCTGTATGTGAGGTCTTTTTACCATAACCATTCTCACTTATTGATAAAACAAATTTTTCTCTTGCTTTTAATTCAGATTTTTCATCTTTTGATTTTTTTCCATTTTTATTAATTTTATCATTATCGATAACTGATAAAGATACAATTTGATCATTAGGTGCTAACTCTATACCTTTAATTCCTTTAGAAGATCTACCTTTAAAAACTCTTAACTTTTTGGCTTCAAATCTAATACATTTTCCAAATTTTGTGCTTAAAATTACATCTTGATCATCTTTACAAATTTTAACACCAACAATTTTATCATTGTTATCTAATTTCATCGCAATTTTTCCAGATGCATTAATTGATGAAAAGTCCTCTAAACTATTTTTTCTTACTTTGCCTTGAGCAGTAGCAAATATAATTTGATAATTTTTTAGATCAGTTTCATCTTCTGGCATTGGCATAATTGAGCTTATTGCTTGATGACTCTTCAAAGGTAAAATATTAAATAAAGATTTTCCTTTTGATGAAGATGACCCCTCTGGAATTTTCCATGCTTTGATCTTGTAAACTAAACCCTCGGTAGAAAAGAAAAGCACTGAAGTATGAGTATTCACAGATAATGTTTGAACAACTGAGTCCTGATCTCTAGTTGTTATGCCTGACTTTCCCTTGCCACCTCTTTTTTGTTTTTTTACTCCATCTAAGGAACCTCTTTTTATGTATCCTTGTAAGGTAACTGTAATTATAACTGATTGTTTTTGGATTGTTTCCTCAATATCATAATTTAAAACAGCATCTATAATTTTAGTTCTTCTTGGAATAGCAAATTTCTCTTTAATATTTTTTAACTCTTCACTGATTACTTTTAAAAGTTCTTTTTTTGATGAAATAATCTTTTTATATTTAGTGATTAGTTCAGCTAGTTTTTTAATTTCAACTTCGATTTCATTTATTCCTAATGCAGTTAATTTTTGAAGTCTTAATTCTAAAATAGCTAAAACTTGTGGTTCAGATAAAGAATAAAGATTTTTGCCCTTTTTTCCCTCTACCAAAGAAATTAATTTTTGTGATTTATTTATTTTCCATTTGGTTTTTAAAATTGATACTTTAGCATCATCTGGTGTTTTAGATGATCGAATAATTTTTATTATTTTATCCAAATTTTCAACTGAAACCGATAATCCTATTAATATATGAGCACGTTCCTCAGCTTTTTGAAGATCAAATTTGGTTTTTTTAATTACAACATCTTCTCTAAAAGTTAAAAAATTAGATAAAAAATCTTTTAGGGTGCAAGTTTGTGGTTTTCCTTCAACAATAGCTAAAGTATTAAAACCAAATGAACTCTCTATTTGAGTATTTTTATATAATTGTCTCTTTATAGTTTCTGGTTCTACACCGTTTCTTAAATCTATTGCTACCCTAATGCCTTCTCTGTTAGACTCATCTCTAATATCTCTTATTCCTTCAATTTTTTTTTCTCTTACTAATTGAGCAATCCTTTCATTTAAAACAGATTTGTTTACTTGATACGGTATAGAAGTTATTATAAGTCTTTCACGTCCGTTTTTTTGTTGCTCAATTGAAATTTCACCCCTTATCTTAAAGGACCCTCTGCCATTGTTATATCCTTGTTTAATTATATCTTTACCTATAATTACACCACCAGTTGGAAAATCTGGACCAGGTATATGTTTCATTAATTCTTTAATTTTAATATCTTTGTTATCTATTAAGGCTAAGGTACCATCTATAATCTCACCTAAATTATGTGGAGGTATACTTGTTGCCATACCAACGGCTATACCACCAGCTCCGTTTACTAATAAATTTGGAAACTGCGCTGGTAAAACACTTGGTTCTTTCTCAGTTTCATCATAATTGCTTTTGAAAGTAATTGTATTTTTTTCAATATCATCAATTAAATATTGAGAAACTTTTGACAAGCGAGTTTCGGTATATCTCATTGCTGCAGCTGGATCACCATCAATAGAACCAAAATTTCCTTGGCCTTGAATTAATGGTAAACTCATAGAGAAATCTTGTACCATTCTTACTAAAGCATCATAAACAGATTGATCACCATGCGGGTGATATTTACCAATAACATCTCCGACTATTCTTGCAGATTTTCTAAATTGTTTAGACCAATCATATCCGCCTTTGTACATTGCATATAAAATTCTTCTATGAACTGGTTTTAAACCGTCTCTTACATCAGGAAGAGCACGACTTACAATTACGCTCATTGCATAAGAAAGATATGATGAGCTCATCTCATCATGCATTGAGATTAATTTTATATTTTTATCTTTAAACTCTTCGGTATTTTTCATAGAAGTTAAAATGGAATTTCATCATCCATATCTGACACTTGAGAAGAATCCTCAATATTATTTTGTTGAGTTGTGTCATTTTGAATTCCGCCACCAGAATTTCCTCCTCCCAACATTGTCAGTGAAGAATTATATCCTTGTATAACTATTTCAGTTGAGTATTTGTCTTGTCCAGATTGTTCATCTTTCCATTTTCTTGTCGTAAGTTGTCCCTCAACATAAACTTGAGAACCTTTTTTTAAATATTGTTGAACAACATTTACCAAACCTTCGTTAAATACAACTACACGGTGCCACTCCGTTTTCTCTTTTTTTTCACCTGTGTTTTTGTCTTTCCAAGATTGACTTGTTGCAAGGCTTAATCTGGCAACACTTTTACCATTTACCATTTGCTTAATTTCAGGATCTGCGCCCAAACGACCAATTAATAATACTTTATTTAAACTTCCAGCCATAATATTTAATATTTGTTAAATTAGTTAATTAGAATTATATCACAATTCTTCTGAATATTAATTTTATTAACTCAAAGCAACTAAAATTATGATGAAAAAGATAGTTATTAAGGGTGCTAAAGAACATAATTTGAAGAATGTGACAGTAGAGATTCCAAAAGACAAATTTGTGGTCATAACGGGTCTATCAGGGTCAGGAAAATCATCTTTAGCTTTTGATACTATCTACGCGGAAGGTCAAAGAAGGTATGTAGAAAGTTTATCTGCCTATGCACGTCAGTTTTTAGATAAAATGAAAAAACCAAATGTTGATTTAATAGAAGGATTAAGTCCAGCTATTGCAATCGAGCAAAAAAATACCTCAAAAAACCCAAGATCTACTGTTGCAACTGTAACAGAAATTTATGATTACATGAGGGTCTTATATGCTAGAGCAGGTATCCCCTACTCGCCATTTACAGGTAAACCAATAACCTCTCAAACAATTACACAAATAGTAGATTTAGTAAAAAAATTACCAAAAAAATCAACAATATATATTTATGCTCCAGTGGTAAGAGGTCGTAAGGGTGAATATAAAAAAGATATTTTAAGTTACAAAAGAAGAGGTTTTAGAAAAATTAAAATTGATAATGTTTTATATGATATAGAAAAATCACCCAATCTAGATAAAAAGCTTAAACATGATATTTCAGTCTTAGTCGATAGAATAGTTTTAAATTCAAAACTTGGTAACAGGTTAGCTGAAAGTATTGAAACAGCTGTAAATTTAGCTAACGGTTTAGTATTTGTTGAATATGAAGATGAGACGCTTCCTCAAAAATTTAGAAAAATTGAAAAATTAATTTACTCTACCAAATTTGCTTGCCCTGAGAGTGGCTTTACAATTGAGGAAATTGAACCAAGACTTTTTTCATTTAACAGCCCCTATGGAGCTTGCGAAGAGTGTGAGGGAATTGGAATGAAATTAAATGTTGATCCAAATTTAGTTGTTCCTGATGAAAGAAAAAGTTTAGCTGATGGAGCAATCGAACCTTGGTCAAAATCAACTACACTATATTATGCTCAAACCTTAGCATCTTTAGCAAAACATTATGGTTTTTCTTTAGATGAAAAATGGAAAAAATTACCAAAAAAAATTAAAGATATTATTCTTTATGGCTCTGATGAAGATGAGATTAAATTTAATTATGATGATGGATACGAGAAGTATTCATACAAAAAAACTTTTGAAGGTGTAATTAATAATCTTGAACGAAGATTTTTAGAGTCTGATAGTGAATGGAAAAGAGAAGCCATTGCTGAATATCAATCGGATACTGCCTGTGAAGCATGTAATGGTGATAGATTAAAAGAAGAAGCATTATGTGTTAAAATCAACGATCTTAATATTAGTGAGGTAACAAAAAAATCTATTTTGGATGCAGCAGAATGGTTTAAAAATTTAGAAAATAACCTTGATAAAAGACAATTTAAAATTGCTGAACATGTTTTAAAAGAAATCAACGAAAGATTAAATTTTCTTCTTAACGTTGGTTTAGATTATTTAACATTATCTAGAGAGTCTGGAACTTTATCAGGTGGAGAAGCTCAAAGAATAAGATTAGCTTCACAAATTGGATCTGGTTTGACAGGTGTATTATATGTTTTAGATGAACCATCGATTGGATTGCATCAAAAAGATAATGTTAAGCTTATTAATGCATTAAAAAGATTGCGAGATCTTGGCAATACAGTCATTGTTGTTGAGCATGACACTGAGACAATGGAAAATGCAGATCATATTATTGATCTTGGTCCTGAAGCTGGAAGTAATGGTGGTGAGATAACAGCGCAAGGATCATATGAAGAAATTAAAAAAGATAAAAATAGTATTACTGGACAGTATCTTGCTAATAAGAAAACAATTGAAATTCCAAAATCACGACGTTTAGCTAAAAATGGAAGGTTTGTAGAAATCAATGGTGCAAGTGGAAATAATTTAAATAATGTTAATCTTAAAATTCCAACTGGAACATTTACTTGTGTTACTGGTGTCTCGGGTAGTGGTAAATCTACTCTAATATTACAAACTCTATTTCATGCCTTAAATTTAACCTTAAATAACAAAGCAAGAAAAGCGCCTAAATCATTTAAAGGTTATAAAGGTGTAGAATTAATTGATAAAATAATTGATATCGACCAATCTCCAATTGGGAGAACGCCAAGATCAAATCCAGCAACATATACTGGTGCCTTTGGCCCTATTAGAGATTGGTTTGCAAGCCTACCAGAGTCTAAAACGAGAGGATATAAACCAGGAAGATTTTCTTTCAATGTTAGAGGAGGTAGATGTGAAGCTTGTGAAGGTGATGGTGTAATTACATATGAAATGCATTTTTTACCTGATGTTTATATACAGTGCGATGAATGCAAGGGTACCAGGTACAATAGAGAAACTTTAGAAATTAAATTCAAAGGTAAAAGTATTGCTGATGTTTTAGATATGTCGGTTGATGAAGGGTGTGAGTATTTTGAGAACATATCTAATATAAAAACAAAACTATTAACTCTTAAAAAAGTTGGATTGGGTTATATAAAAATTGGTCAGCAAGCAACTACGCTATCAGGAGGTGAAGCGCAAAGAATAAAACTTGCAAAAGAACTTTCAAAAAGATCTACGGGAAGAACGATGTATATACTAGATGAACCAACTACAGGACTACATCAACATGATATTAAAAAACTTTTAGAAATACTTCATACGTTTGTAAAACTTGGAAATACGGTCGTTGTTATTGAGCATAATTTAGATGTTATTAAAACAGCCGACTACATTGTAGATATGGGGCCTGAAGGTGGTGTAAAGGGTGGTGATATTGTCGCCGAAGGAAAACCTGAAGAAGTATGCAAGGTTAAAGACAGTTATACTGGTCAGTTTTTGAAACCTCTTTTAACTTAGATTTAACAACTTAAAAAAATTAAAAAATTAGTGTATAGTTATAAAGAATCATGAGCAATTTACTATCTTCATTATCAAAAACTATTCACACATCATTAGCAATAGCAATATTGTTGTTTCTAGTATTGTTTTATTTAAATGGTGGGATAGCTTTTGATACCCTATTCTGGAGCTGGTTGTTTAGATATATACATGTGATTGTTGCAATTATGTGGATTGGATTATTGTGGTATTTCAATTTTGTTCAAATTCCAAATATGGGAAAAATTCCAGATGAACAAAAACCAGCCATTGGCAAAGTAATTGCACCTGCTGCATTATTTTATTTTAGATGGGCTGCTGCATTAACTGTTCTTTCAGGTTTAATTCTTGCTCTTCTTAATGGATATCTTCACGATGCAATGACTTTAAGTATAGGTTCAGGAGTACCTAAGCATACAGCCATAGGTATTGGAATGTGGCTAGGAATTATAATGGCATTTAACGTGTGGTTTGTTATTTGGCCAAATCAAAAAAGAGCATTAGGAATAGTTGAAAGTGATCCAGAAACAAAAGCAAAATCAGCTAAAACTGCAATGCTTTTCTCAAGAACAAATACCTTATTATCATTACCAATGTTGCTTACAATGGTAATTGCTCAAAACTTATATTAAATTATTTTTTTTCGTCTTCTCTAAGAACAGTTTTTTGAGAAACTCTTAGTCTAACTAAAACAGTATTAGCAATATAAATAGAAGAATAAGTTCCAAAAACAACACCAAGTATCATTGCTAATGAAAATCCTTTTAATATTTCTCCACCAAAAAAATAAATTGCTAATAAAGCTAGTAAAGTAGTTGCAGAAGTTATTATAGTTCTTGATAACGTTTCATTAATTGAAATATTTGTTAATTCAAAAATTTTTATATCTGAATATTTTCTTAAATTTTCACGCACACGGTCAAAAATAACCACAGTGTCATTCATTGAATATCCAACTATTGTTAACACAGCTGCAATTATTGATAAGTTTATTTCTAAACTAAATAGTGAAAAAACTCCTAAAGTTACAATAACATCATGAAACAAAGCTAGAATAGCACCCAAACTAAATTGCCATTCAAATCTTATCCAAATATAAATTAACATTAATGCTAAAGACAAAGATATTGCTATAACCCCTGATTTTAATAATTCAGCACTTACCTTTGGCCCAACATTCTCTACCCTTCTAAAATCATAGTTATTTCCAAAAGATTTATCTAAATTAGTCTTAATTTCTTCAATAATATTTTTTTTATTATCTTTATTTTCAAATTTTACTAAAAAATCTGTATCATTGCCAAATTTCTTCACTGAGACATCTCCTAAATCCATTTGATTAAATCTATCTCTTAATGAACTTACATTGATTTTAGAATCTGAAGCTCTTAATTCAATTAAAGTACCACCTTTAAAATCTATACCAAAATTAAGCCCTTTAAATATTAACAGTAGTAATGAAACAACAATTAAAACTGATGAAAGTAAATTAAAGTGATTATAATATTTATTAAAAGCAATCATTAGATTAATTTTTCCTTATCTTTATTTCTTGATACATAAATACTAGTGAATAATCTTGCTATGAAATAGACTGAAAATAGTGTTGTAAATATTCCAACTCCTAAGGTTACAGCAAAACCTTTGACTGGACCTGAGCCCATGAAAAATAAAATAATTGCGGCTAATAATGTAGTAATATTGGCATCTAAAATTGCTGTTCTTGATTTTGTATAACCACCATCAAAAGCCAAAATATTATTAGTCTCATCTTTTAGCTCTTCTTTAATCCTCTCAAAAATTAAAACATTTGCATCAACTGCCATACCTACAGTTAGGATAATACCTGCAATACCAGGTAATGTTAGAGTAGCTTCGAATAAAGTTAAAACACCTAAAAGAATAAACAAATTAACTATTAGTGTTACATTGGTAATTAATCCGAAAATTTTATATTTTACGAACATAAAAATTATGACCAACATAAAACCTATTGCCAAAGCAATCATTCCTGCATTAATTGAGTCTTGTCCAAGATCAGGTCCAACAGTTCTTTCTTCAATTATTTCTAATGGTGCTGGTAATGCTCCTGATCTTAATAATAAAGCTAGATCAGTTGCTGTTTGAAAAGTAAAACCACCACTTATCTGACCAGATCCACTGGCAATCGTATCTCTAACTACAGGTGCACTAATAATTTTACCATCTAAGACAATTGCTAATTGTTTTCCAATGCCAGTTGAAGTTGCCTTGCCAAACCTTTTTGCGCCGACTCTATCTAAAGTAAATGAAACAATTGTTTGATTAGCTTGTGTGTCCATTTTTGGTTGAGCATCAAGTAAGTTTTCCCCGCTTATTATAATTCTTTTACTAACTGTGGCTTCTTCTAAATCGTTTTCAAATTTTAACTTTTCAACTCCAAAACGATCATTTTCGTCATTTGTCACAAATCGAAAAGTAAGGTTTGCAGTTTTACCAAGTAATGATTTTATTCTCATTGGATCATCTAATCCAGGAAGCTCTACTAAAATTCGATTGTTTCCTCTTTTTAGTATGTTTGGCTCATTAGTTCCAACCTCATCTACTCTCCTTCTAACTATTTCTATAGCTTGATCTTGAGATGAAGTTTTAAGTTTAATTAAACCCTGTCTTGAAAAATTAACTTTAAAATTTAAACCTGTATCTTCAATTTCTAACTGATGTGATTTAAATCTTGGGTAATAAGGATTAAGGTCACT
>CACFEM010000008.1 GCA_902565325.1 uncultured Pelagibacteraceae bacterium | reverse complement strand
TAACTAAAGTTTTCGCTAAAGTTAAAGCAGTTAAACCTGAGCCAAGTATACAAACTCTCATATTATTTTTAATTTTAACAAGAAAAATTAGATGATACAAAGTGGTAAATTGATTCATAAATATGGATATAAAAAAAACAGCTAATTCATTTGCTAATTTTACTATTAAAAGAATAGCAGAAATTTTCGGGATAACTGTTTTTTGTGCTGGGATTTTATTGTTATTGGCACTGATAACCTATTCACCGGAAGATCCTAATTTCATTTTTCCAGAAAACACAAAAATTAAAAATATTTTGGGTTTTCAAGGAAGTTTTGTTTCAGACGTATTTTTTCAATCAATAGGCCTAGTTTCGTATTTCTTTTCATTTACGTTAATTGTAACTGGTATCAACATTATTAGAAGCAAAGAATTTTTTTTAATAATTGAAAATATATTCTTTGGAATAATTTATTGTATATTTGGAACTTTATTTTTTGCACATTTTTATTCAGAAACGTTTACTCTGTATATTAATGGTAATGGTGGCTTTATAGGTGCTTATTTAAATCAAACATTTTTAAATTCAATAATTTTAATTAACGAAGTAATTTTTTATTATTTTCTAATTATTTTAAATTTTTTTTTATTTTTAATAAGCGTGAATTTT
Organism: uncultured Pelagibacteraceae bacterium; assembly: GCA_902565325.1. Next base: position 27,193 of record CACFEM010000008.1, on the reverse strand, counting down.
CACCCATTAAAATTTTATGAAACAATAAAAAGTTTAAATAAATTTTTTACAAAAAAAGAAAGAAGCAATTATACTGATAAAAGTGAAATAATCAGTGAATACATCCCTCAAGAAGAAATAAAAAATCTTATTCAAGAGGATTTACCATTTATAAAAGCTGAGAACAAAAACAAAAATACAACTAAATTTAAATTACCGGAGTTTAATTTATTGAAAACTCCTTCTAAAAAAGAGAGAGAAAATCTCGAAAAAAGTGAAACACAAGATCCTGAATTTTTAGAAAAAATTCTCTTGGACTTTGGCGTTAATGGCAATATCAAGAAAGTAAGCCATGGACCTGTAGTAACTTTAAATGAATTTGAGCCAGCAGCAGGTGTCAAGGTCTCAAAAATAATTAATTTATCTGATGACATTGCGAGAAATACCAGTTCAGAATCTGCGAGAATAGCTACAATACCGGGAAGCAACACTGTTGGCATTGAACTGCCAAACAATGTAAGAGAAAATGTTTATTTAAGCGAAATTTTAAACAATCCTGATTTTAAAAAAAAAGATATTAAATTGCCGATCGCATTAGGAAAAAGTATTTCTGGTAAACCTATAGTCGGAGATTTATCATCAATGCCTCATCTTCTTATCGCAGGTACTACAGGATCGGGTAAATCTGTCTGCATCAATACTATTATTTTATCTCTTCTCTATCGACATACTCCTGAAAAATGTAAATTTATTTTAATAGATCCAAAAATGCTTGAGCTTTCAACATATGAAGGAATTCCACATTTATTGTGTCCAGTAATAACAGAAGCTAAAAAAGCTGCATCTGTTCTTGGTTGGGTAGTTAAGGAAATGGAGAGTAGATATAGACTTATGACTAAAGAAGGAGTCAGAAATATCGATAGCTATAATACAAAACACAAACTTCCAATGCCCTATATAGTTGTTGTTGTTGATGAAATGTCGGATTTAATGTTGGTAGCAGGTAAAGAAATTGAGAACTATATCCAAAAATTATCACAAATGGCCAGAGCAGCAGGGATTCACATCATCATGGCTACCCAAAGACCTAGTGTTGATGTAATTACTGGAACAATTAAAGCAAATTTTCCAACAAGGATATCATTTCAAGTTACTTCAAAAATAGATAGTAGAACAATTTTGGGTGAGCAAGGAGCAGAGCAATTATTGGGAAAAGGAGATATGCTATATATGTCTTCTGCTAATCGTATAGTGAGAATTCATGCTCCTTTCGTTTCAGATGGTGAAATTGAACAAATAAACAATTTTTTAAGATCACAAGCTGAGCCTGATTATGTTGATGAAATTTTAAACTTTGCAGATGAAAAGGAGATCGGCGATAACCAAAATCTTGGTGATAAAGACGAACTCTATCAACAAGCTTTAGAAATTGTAAGATCAGAGGGAAAAGCTTCCACTTCTTTTTTACAAAGAAAACTCCAAATTGGTTACAACAGAGCTGCGAGAATAATTGATATGATGGAAGCAGATGGAATTGTTAGCAAGGCCAATCACGTTGGTAAAAGAGATGTTCTGTGATGTTAAAATTGTATTTAATTATAATCTTCTTTGTTTTAACATTTAATTCAAAAGCAGAAATAAAAGAGAAAATTATTCAAAACCTTAAGAATACAAAAAATCTAGATTTTAAATTTGAACAAAATGTTAATGGCAAAATAGAGAATGGTAATTGTACGATAGAATATCCAAAAAAAATATTTTGTGAATATGCAAGAAGTAACAATAAAATTTTAGTTTCAAATGGAAAATCTTTAGTTGTTAAAACTATTTCTAGCTATTATCGATATCCTTTAGAAAAAACTCCCTTAAATGTTATTTTGGATAAAAATATTCTAATCAATAAAATTAAATCTTTAAAACAAAGAACAATCGATAATAATCTTATTAATTTTACAATTTTAGAAAATAATAATGAGATAAATATATTTTTTGACAAAAAAACTTATGATTTGATTGGTTGGCAAAATACAGACATGTATCAAAATTTTAATGTTACATTCATTTCATCTATCAGAAAAAATAGGGTGCTATCTAAGAATTTATTTAATATACCTTCTCAAAATTAAATATTTAATATTTCAGTTTTAAAAATTTTCATGCCTCTAGAAATATAGTTACCTAAAGCATTTTTATGATCTAAAGAACAAGTATGTACCCAAACTCGTTTGGTATTGTTTATAAAAGATTTTTTAATAGCTTCTGATAATAAAAAGGATCCTAATTTTTTATTTTGATATTCTTCTAAAATTCCAAAATATGCAATTTCTGTTTCATTGTTTTCTGGATGAAAAATTAATTCGAAAAATCCCACTAAATCGTCCTTATGTTTTAAAACATATGAATTAACATTTTTAGAGGAAGCATAATTAATCCATTTTTCTTCTGACCAAGTAAGTCTATCTACCCACTTGTGATTTTTACCAATATTTTTATAAAAAAATTTATTTAGTTGAAAATTAATTGGATCAATTAAACTTAAAGAATAATATTCAGAAGGTTTGTTTCCTTCGATTAAATCTTGAAGTGAATTAATTTCCAGGTAATTTCTTTTAACTTCTTCTGTCACTCTACCATTTTCCCAACTCGTTCTCCTCCAAATAAATGAAAATGTAAATGAGGCACTTCTTGACCACCGTGATCACTAATGTTTGCTAAAGCTCTATAGCCTTTGCCTACTTCTGTTGAAATACCAAGCTTTTTAGCAACTATATTAATACCTTTTAACAAACCAACCATTTCCTCAGAAGAAGCATTTAAACTAAAATCATCTAAGTCAACATATTTTCCCTTGGGAATAACTAATGCATGAATTTTTTTTTGTGGATTAATGTCATGAAATGACAAAACAAAATCATCCTCATAAATTTTATTACAAGGAATCTCTCCACGTAAAATTTTTGCAAAAATGTTATTATCGTTGTAACTCATTTTTTTCTTTTTTCTAGCTCTGACATCACTTCTTCAATTTTTACATCATTAGCCTCTAAATACATTAGCAAATGATAAAACACATCAGCAGCTTCGTGAATTTTATTAGAATTTTCCTCTACTGCCTCGATCAATTCATTAACTTCTTCTAAAACTTTTGCCTTGCTTAATGATTTATCTGCAAGCAACTTATTAGTATATGAACCTTCAACAGGAGAAGATTTTCTCTCTCTTGCAAGTTTTATTAGGTTCTCTAATGAATTAAGCATATTAAATTCTAACAGGAATTCCTTTTGAATCCAAATATTCCTTAGCTTCTTTTAAAGAATGTTTGCCATAGTGAAATATTGATGCTGCTAAAACTGCGCTTGCATTTCCTAATTTGATTCCATCTACTAAATGATCTAGATTCCCTACTCCGCCTGAAGCAATAACTGGAATATTTACCATGGAAGATATCTTAGACATAAGCTCTATATCATAACCAACTTGGGTACCATCCCGATCCATAGAAGTAACTAGAAGCTCGCCTGCTCCACTATCTTCCATTTTTTTTGCGAATTCTGTAGCATCAATTCTAGTATTGTTTCTTCCACCATGAGTAAATATTTCCCATTTGTCGCCATTTTTTTTAGCATCTATCGCAACCACAATACATTGTGAACCAAATTTTTTTGAACTTTGTTCAACTACTTCCGGATTTTGAACTGCAGCAGTATTGATTGATACTTTATCTGCACCACAGTTCAGTAGTTTGTTGATGTCCTCAACACTTCTAACTCCGCCTCCAACTGTCAGAGGAACAAAACATTTCTTCGACGTTTTCTCTACTACATCGTAAATAGTATCTCTATTTTCATTTGATGCAGTAATATCTAAAAAACAAATTTCATCTGCTCCACCGTCTGAATAAATTTTAGCTTGTTCAACAGGATCACCCGCATCTTTTAGATCAACAAAATTAATCCCCTTAACTACACGGCCATTTTTGACGTCTAAACAGGGTATTATTCTATTTTTAAGCATCTAATTCCTTCACTAATTCGTCTAATTTAATATCCCCATCATAGATAGCTTTCCCTACTATGATACCTTCGATGTTCTTATTATTAAATTCCTTAGCTTTTTTAATATCATCTATTGATGAAACTCCACCCGATATAATTACTGAACAATTGGATGTATTAGCAATCTTTGCTGTCTCTTCAAAATTTGGACTTTGCTTCATTCCATCTCTATTAATGTCTGTATAAATCAACCTACTTACACCATAATCATTAACTTCTTTCAAATAATCTAGAGTTAATTGGTCTGAATTTTCTTTCCAACCAGAAACAGACAAATAACCATCTTTAGCATCTAAACCTAAGGCGATTTGATTTGGAAATTTTTCACAAGCTGCTTTTAAAAAATTTTTATCTTTAATAGCAGCACTGCCCAAAATAACTTTTTCAACACCAGCATCAGTATACTTCTGAATACTTTCAAAATTTCTAATACCTCCACCAATTTCAATTTTAAAATCAAATTTTTTTACTATTTCTTGAATTATATCCAAATTAACTGTTTCACCTGTTAAAGCTCCATCTAAATCAACTATGTGCAAGTTTTTAAAACCATAATCTTTGTATTTACCTGCTTGTTCAACCGGAGACAATTTGTATTCAGTTTTATTATTAAAATCTCCTTTGACTAACCTCACACATTTTTTATCTTTAATATCTATTGCTGGAAATATTTTCATTTATAAACTTATAAAATTATCTATTATTTTAAGTCCAGTTTTATCACTTTTCTCTGGGTGGAACTGTGTTCCAAAAATATTTTCTTTTTCAACAGAGCAAACAATATTTGATGAATATTCTGTAGTTGCTGAAATTACACTTTTATCTTCTGGTATGAATTCATAACTATGAACAAAATACATGTGAGATTTATTTTCAATGCCTTTAAAAATCTTACTATCTTTCGTCATACTAATTTCGTTCCAGCCAATATGGGGAAGTTTGTACTTTCCATTTTGATTATCTATCTTTGATACCTTGCCAGATATCCATCCAAGGCCTTTAGTTTCGGTTTCCTCATATCCAACATCTGCAAACATTTGTAACCCAACACAAATACCCAGAAGAGGTTTTTTTTTATTAATTGTAAACTCATTTAAAGTATCTACCAGACCACTGATGTTATTAACTGCATCAACACAACTCTTAAACGAACCCTGCCCTGGCAAAACAACTTTATCAGACGATTTAATCTTGTTTAAGTCTGAAGTTACCTCGATCTTTACCTTATCTTTAGCAACTTCCTTAAAGGAGTTTATTATCGAGCTTATATTGCCCGAATTATAATCAACAATTGTGACGTTCATTAAACTTATAATGAGCCTTTAGTGGATGGGACGCTCTTCTTGTTTCTTGGATCCATCTCCAATGCAGCTCTTAATGATCTTGCTAGTGCTTTATAACAAGATTCAATTATGTGGTGGCTATTTTCCCCATAAATATTTTCAACATGCATAGTAATACCTGCAGATTGAGAAAATGCCTGAAACCATTCTTTAAATAGTTCTGTGTCCATCTCACCAAGTTTCTCAACTTTTAATTTTACTTTCCAAATCAAATAAGGTCTGTTTGAAACATCTATTGCAACTCTTGTTAATGTTTCATCCATTGGAATAACTGTGTGTGCATATCTTTTTATTCCTACAAATTTTTTAGCTGCTTTTTTTAAAGCTTCACCTATTGCAATACCCGTATCCTCTGTTGTGTGATGAAGATCGATATGAGTATCTCCTTTAGCTTTAACTTTTAAATCAATTAATGAGTGCTTTGATAGTTGCTCAAGCATGTGATCTAAGAAACCTATGCCAGTGTCAATTTGGTATTTTCCCTTGCCATCAATATTTACTTCAACATTAATGCTGGTTTCTTTTGTTTTTCGAGATACTTTTCCTTTTCTAGCCATATATTTTTAATGGTATACATACATAATCCCACTATATCAATATCAGTCTATACACTTGAAGTATCAAAAATAGTTACCATTTATTAGATATGACAACAATTGTACTAATTAGAAAAAATAATGAAGTAGTGGTTGCTGGTGATGGACAAGTCAGTATGGGAAATACTGTAGTTAAAAGCACAGCTTCAAAAGTCAGAAAGATTGAAAAAAGAGATGTAGTAGCTGGGTTTGCAGGATCAACTGCTGATGCACTAACTTTATTCGAAAGATTAGAAGGTAAATTGGAAAAACATGCAGGAAATTTATCTAGAGCTGCTGTTGAATTAGCAAAGGACTGGCGAACTGATAAATATTTAAGAAGATTAGAAGCGTTAATGGCAGTTGGAGACAAAAGTAATAGTTATATTATTTCTGGGACTGGTGATGTTCTAGAGCCTGAAGGAGACGTAATTGGAATTGGCTCAGGGGGAAATTACGCTTTAGCCGCTGGAAAAGTTTTAATGGAAGGTGATATGTCAGCTGAGGAGGTTGCTAAGAAAGCAATAAAAGTTGCTGCAGAAATATGTGTTTTCACAAACGACAATGTTAAAATTGAAAAAATATAATGGATAAATCAAACGTAACACAGCTTCATCCAAAAGATAAAAACCAAAAAGAAGAGGCGTCTTTAGTTAGTTCTTTATCTCCAAGAGAAATAGTTTCAGAATTAGACAGATTTGTTGTTGGACAAAACAAGGCGAAAAGAGCTGTTGCTGTTGCTCTTAGGAATAGATGGAGACGTCAGGCTCTTAAAGGTGAAATGAAAAATGAAGTTTTACCCAAAAATATTCTAATGATTGGGCCAACTGGTGTTGGAAAAACTGAGATCTCTAGAAGATTATCAAAATTAGCAGAAGCTCCTTTCGTAAAAGTTGAAGCAACAAGATTTACTGAAGTAGGATATGTAGGAAGAGATGTTGAACAAATCGTAAGAGATTTAATTGAAATTGCCATCTCAATGGAAAAAGTAAAAAAAAGAAAAAAAGTTTTTGCACAAGCTCAAAAAGCTGCTGAGGAAAAAGTTTTAGATGCTTTAGTTGGTAAAAAGGCAAGCCTAGCTACAAGAGAAAGTTTTAGAAAAAGATTAAGAAACGGTGACTTAGATGATAATGAAATTGAAATAGCTGTAAGTGACACTGGCTCTAATGGAGCTTCTTTTGAAATTCCTGGAATGCCTGGAGCAAATGTTGGAATGATAAATATTGGTGAAATGATTGGAAAATCAATGGGCAATAAAGAAAAAAAGAAAAAAATGACAGTAAAAGAGTCCCATGAAATTTTAATCAATGATGAGTCAGATAAACTCATTGAACAAGACAAAATAATAAAAGCTGCTAAACTTTCAACTGAAAACAATGGTATCGTTTTCTTAGATGAAATAGATAAAATTTCAGCAAGAACAGATAGAGTTGGAGGAGATGTTTCAAGAGAAGGTGTACAAAGAGATTTGTTGCCTCTAATTGAAGGAACTACTGTAAACACAAAACATGGTCCAATAAAAACAGATCATATTTTATTTATAGCCTCTGGTGCATTTCAGCTAGCAAAACCATCTGATTTGCTTCCCGAATTACAAGGAAGATTGCCTATTAGAGTCGAGTTAGAAGCTTTAACTAGTGAAGATTTTAAAAGAATTTTAAGAGAACCTGATTTTAGTTTAATAAAACAATATGTGGCTCTTTTGAAAACAGAAAATGTTGATCTTGAATTTTCAGATGATGGCATAGATGCTATTGCCAATATTGCTTCAGAAGTAAATACTAGTGTTGAAAATATTGGAGCTAGAAGACTACATACTATAATTGAGAAAATATTGGATGAAATTAGCTTCACTGCAACAGACCGAGCAGGTGAAAAAATTATTATTGACAAACAATACATTAATAAAAATTTAGATACTTTGGTAAAAGATACAGATCTATCGAAATTTATTTTGTAAGTTTATTTTTTTTTAGATAAATATAAAAGGCTCCGGTGCCTCCATCCTCAATTTTTGCATCTGTTATTTCATTTATCATGCTCATTAAACTTGCATTATTTGAAATAAATTCTGGAACAGAATATTTTAAAATACTAAGATCTTTTGAAACGTAAGGGTCTTTTTCATTTTCAGAGTGAAGTCCTTTCCCCGTAACAATAATTAATTTATTAATGTTTTCTGAAAAAGCTTTATTTATAAAATTTTCTATAGTTTTATTAGCTTCATCTAAAGTAAATCCATGTAGATCTATTGATCTAGTTTTTTTATTTTTTTTTTTTATATTCTTAAGATCTTTATCTGGTAATTTTTCTGTGCTATTTATAAATTGGTCCCAGTCTTTTTTATCTTTGTCTGAAATATTGTCGTTCAATTATGTTAATATATTAACTAGCTGCCAATTAGGATTTGATGATGTGGTATCTCGTGAAAAAATCCACGTATCATAAATTTTCTTAATCTTTTCAGGATCTCCAGAAACAATTTTTTTATCTTTATCTCTTATGCAAGTAATCACCTCTGCAATAAAATCTACTGTTACGTTTAAAATATTTCCAATTTTTTTATGCTCTTTAATCTCAGCTTTATTAACTCCAATAAATGTTATTTCTGCAAAATGACCCCTTTTTGCCCTTTCTTTAAGTGCATCATCAAATTGATTGAATATATCTTTATTTAACAGAGGTTTTGCATTTGTAATCTTATTATCATTATCACTAAAATCAGTAATAATTGTTTCATAAGCAATTTTTGCACCTTTTAAAAATTCTTTTTGAGCTTCATCATCAAACTTTTCTTTTGGTTTTACAGTTTGATCTACCTTTATATTTTTTAAAACTTCTTTAAATTGAGCAGGTGATTTTCCCTCAAAACCAGTTCTTTTACCAAGAATTCCTCTTAATCTTAAAAAAATAAAACCAGCTATCATAGCAAGTAAAATAATATCTATGTATTCAAAACTATAATTCATATGTTGATAGTAATTACTCTGTTGATTAATTTCAACCAGCAATTTAGATTAAGGACAAATGAACTCATTAATATTATTAATTATTTTAGTCCCAATCGTAGAAATTTATTTATTTATAAAAATTGGATCACAAATTGGTGCGATTTCCACAATTTTACTAATTATCAGTACTGCAATAATAGGTGTTTACTATGCAAAGTATGAGGGTTTGAATACATTAAGATCGGGCTTTGTTCAATTGAGGAAAAATAAAACACCAGCTTATGAGGTAATTTCAGGAGCGGCTATCGCCATTGCAGCACTCCTATTAATAATTCCTGGGTTTGCTACTGATATTTTTGGGTTTCTTATAATTTTTCCAATCACTAGAAAATTTTTCTTCTCTTTTTTTTCAAAAAAAATTAACAAGAAAGAATATACAAAAAATAATTTTATTGATGGTGAATATGAAGATATAGAGGATGATAATGACAAAAAAGTATGAAATTTTAGGCAAATATATAAAAGATTTGTCTAGTGAAACTCGAGACGTTCAAACCTATTTATTTGTAAAAGAACATATAGGCAAATACCAATTAAATATAGATATCAACTCAAAAGCCTTGAAAAACAAACTCATTGAAATATGCACAACCTTTAAATTTGAAGACAAAGAACCTAATGAACTAAAATCTTACTTTGAAATTAATTTTGCAACTATAATTAGACCTGCTGATGAAATAAAAGAAAAAAAAGATTTAGAAAAAATTATTCTTTGTGATGTTCAAATCGAAATCTATCCAGATTTAGAAAAATCCTTTTTGAATCTTTTACACAATTCTGGCTACCCTCAAATTAAATTTGAAAAAAAAATAGATTTTGAAAAACTTTATAATGAAAGACTTAATTAAAATAATTTTTTTTTAAAGAATTTTTTAAATAATTTTTATGTTTTTCAATTTCTTCTTTTGTTGGCAAAACAATTTTTTTATAATATGAAACTTTTGCAGTATTGTTTGCTGAATCTTTAATATTCTCCTCTAAAAAATTTAGTGTAGGTTCTTTCTGATCAATTAAATTGATATATACTCTTGCTAAAAGATCACAGTCAATTAGAGCAGTATGCTGTTTTCTTCTTGAATTATCTATTCCATATCTTTTACACAATGAATCCAAACTTACTGATGATCCTGGGAATTTTTCCCTAGAAAGACTAAGAGTATCAATAATTTCATTATTTATCTTGTCTTTACCAATCAATCCAAGTTCATTATTTAAATGTGCGAGGTCAAATTCAGCATTATGTATAATTAATCTTTTTCCATTAATAAAAGATAAAAAATCTTCAACAATTTCATTAAATTTTTTCTTATCAATTAAGAACTCATCTGTATATCCGTGTATTTCTAAGGCCTTCTCAGAAACTTTTCTCTCTGGGTTAAGATAGCAATGAAATTTATTTTTTGTTGGGATTAGATTTTCTAATTCTATGCAGCCAATTTCAACAATTCTGTGGCCCTCTTTCACAGATATTCCTGTAGTTTCTGTATCAAGAACTATTTCTTTCATTTAAGGATCTTATTTAGAATTAATTTTACACTTTTTTTTAATGTTTTTTTAGTAAAATCATTTTTAATAATGAAATCAGATTTATTCTTTTTATAATCAAGCGGTAGTTGAATTTTTTTAAATAATTTAAATAAGTCATTATTAAAATTTTTTCTTTTTTTAAGTCTTTTTAAAACTTGAGATTTTTTTGAATCAACAAAAATTAATATATCCTTTTTTTTGTTAATTTTATTTTCTAACAGTAAAGGAATATCTAGTATTACTATTTTTTTATTTTTATTTTGATTAATAAAAATTTTCATTTTTTTTCTAATTTCTATATGCACAATTTTAATAATTTTTTTTAAATTTGTTTTTTTTGAAATTATTGCTTTAGAAATTTCCTTTTTTTTAACTGGAAAAGTTAAAATGTACTTTGGAAGTTTTTTTTTTAATTTTAAATAAACTTTTCTATCTTTCTGATATAACTTAGATACCTCTTGATCAGCATTGAATACCGGATATCCAAATGCTTTTGCTGCAAAACTCTTTCCAGATCCTATATCTCCTAAAATTCCTATTTTAATCATTTTCTAAAAGTTTCAAAATCTCATTACTAATTTTTGGCTCTACTTCATGCCATAACGTGAATGCTTCTAGGGCCTGATAAACAAACATTAATTTACCATTTTCTGTAAGATTACCGTTTTTTTTTGCATTTTTTAAGAAATTAGTTTCGGCAGGATTGTAAATAACATCATAAAATAACTTATCTTTTCCAGCTTTTGAAAAATCTAAATTTATTTTTTCATTATTTAGCCCTAAGCTTGTAGCGTTAATTATCATGTCAAAATATTCTATATTTCCCCACTCTACGATTTTTAAATTATTAAATAAGGTTTTCAAATTTTCTGCTTTTTGTCTGGTTCTATTGCTAACAATTATCTCGGAGACACCCATTTTATTCAAAGAAAAAATAATTGATGGAACTACCCCTCCTGCACCTAAAATTAAAACTTTCTTTCCTCTCAAGTTAAAACCCAAACTTTGAATTGCTTTAGTAAACCCAGAAATATCTGTGTTATGCCCGACTAAACTGCCATCGTTAAATATTATTGTATTTACAGATTGAGTTTGAAGTGCCTCTGGGCTTAATTTATCTAAGAAAGGTATTACTGCTTGTTTAAATGGAACTGTAACATTGCAGCCAGTAATTTTTTGTTGCTTTATACCTTTAATAAAGTTCTCCAAATCATCTTCATCAAGTTTAATTTTATCATATAAAGCGTTAATATTATTCTCTTTTAACCAGTAGTTATGTAGTTTGGGGGAAAAAGAATGATCGATTGGGTTTCCTATAACAAAATATTTTTTTATTTTAGTTGTCATAAATCTCTAAATATTCCTTAATTTTCTTAATTGGCAATCCCATTATAGTATTTTCATCGCCAATTATGCTTTCAAATAAGTTTTTTCCTTCTCCTTCTATTTGATAAACATTATAAGCATAAAGAGCCTGATCAGATATTTTGGATAAATATTTTTTTAATTCATCTTCAGAAAAATTTTTCATTTTTAATGTGGCTTTGTCAGTATAGTTCCAAACCATTGACCCATTTTTTGAGATACATACAGAACTAATTAAATGATGTGATTTGCCATTAAGCTTCTTTAATATTGTCATGGCCTCTTCTCTGTTTTCCGGCTTTGATATTAATTCACCGTTTAGATCTATAACACTATCTGCTCCTAAAACTATTTCGTTTGTTTGTTTCGAGCTCACCTTGTTTGCTTTTAATTCTGCTAAATTTTTTGATATAATTTCTGGACGCGCTTTTTCTTTTAACAGGCTTAATTTAACAACCTCTTCATCAACATTTGAAGGCATAACAAAGCTTTTAATATTATTTTTATCTAAAATTTCTTTTCTAACTTTGCTCTTTGAAGCAAGAATAATTTTATCTAGCATTATTTAAGTATATTTCGTGAATTTTAATTATAGAAGCGGCTGTTTCCTCTACAGATTTCCTTGTTACATCAATAAGAGGCCACTTATATTTTTGAAATGTTTTTTTAGCTTCTAATACTTCTTTTTTGATATTCTCTAAATCTGTGTATTGAATATTTTCCGTCTCTTTTAAAGAATTCATTCTATTTTTTCTTAAGTCAGCCAATCTTTCTGGTTCTGTGCTTAGTCCTACTACACAAGCCATTTTAGGATTTTTTTTAAGAGTTTCAGGCAATGAATTTTCATTTACTAAAGGAATATTCGAAGTCTTAAATCCCTTATTGGCCAAATAAATAGATGTGGGTGTTTTGCTGGTTCTGCTTACGCCCACAAGAATAATGTCAGATTTATGAACTTCATTTATTAAATTTCCATCGTCATGATTCATTGTAAATTGAATTGCTTCTATTCTATCGTAATATTCTTCGTTTAATATATGTTGCCCACTTGGTTCGTGAGTTGCCTTTTGATTAAGAATTTTTGAAAAATTTAAAATTAAGTTTCCAAGAACTCCAAAACATGGGATCTTTTTATCACCACTTACATTTGATAAATATTTAGCCAAGTTATTATCCACAATTGTATATAAAATTATCGCATTTGAATTTTTTTCTGCATCTTCTAAAATTTTTAAAATTTGGTTTTCTGTTCTTGTAAAAGAATAAGAATGCACCTTATATTCTATGTTAAGAAATTGGGCCTTTAGAGCTAAGAATATCCTATCTAAAGTTTCACCAGTTGAATCTGAAATTAAATATATTTGATATGTATTACTCATGAATAAATTGTTAATAAATTTGTAATATTTTAATTAAATTACACAATTCAAAATTTTTTAAATTAACCTTGTAAAAACTGCTATTTATTAACATTAATAATAAATAGGGTAAAACAATCCACAAAAATTAATATGTTAAAAAAGCTTCATTTTAAACAATTTTAATCACACAAGATGTTTGTAAACTGTGAATATAATGTTTATAAAAAATAATCACCTTTATTCACAAGATATATTACAACTACAATAATTAATAATACTTAATTTATGAAACCTTTAAATAAAGTGATAATTAATAAAGATACTTCGTTTAATCCTATATGGATTATGAGACAAGCAGGAAGGTATTTACCAGAATTTAGAGAAATCAGAAAAGAAAATCCTGATTTTATTAATTTATGTTTAAATGATGATTTATCTTCAGAGATAACTTTACAGCCATTAAAGAGATTTAATTTAGACGCTGCAATAATATTTTCAGACATTTTAATGCTTCCATATGGATTAGGTCAAAAAGTAGAATTTGAAAAAAATTTTGGGCCAAAATTAGGTGATCTAAATCTAAACGATATCACTAAGATTGATGAAATAGACTTTGTCGAAAAAATATATTCTGTATATAAAGCAATAAGAAAAGTTAGTTCAGATACTGTTTTAAATAATAAAAATACCATTGGCTTTGTTGGTGCTCCATGGACATTATTGGTTTATATGATCAATCAACAATCACCCAAAAAAAGCTTGAAGAAAGATTTTTTTAAAGATGAATTTTTAATAAATAGAATTTTATTAATTATTGAAAAATTTTTAAAAGTTCATATTAAAAATCAAATTGATAATGGTGCAAATGTAATTCAAATTTTTGATAGCTGGGCAGGCCTATTAGGAGAAAAAGATTTGCCTAACTTTGTTTATACCCCAACTTTAAATTTAGTAAATTATGTTAAATCTTTGAATGTGCCAGTGATATGCTTTCCGAGAGAAATAAAAAATTACAAAGAATTTTGTGATATTGTTAAACCCGATGCCGTTAGTATCGATTATAATATTGATCCAAAAAAGATACTCAAAGATATAAAAATACCAATTCAAGGCGGTTTAGACCCTAAAATTTTATTGACAGATAAAGAAAAATTAAAAAAAGAAGCAACTAAGTATTTGGAAATTTTTCGTGATCATCCATATATATTTAACCTTGGTCATGGTATTTTACCTGAAACAAACCCTGAAATGGTTGAAAACTTAATTAAAATTGTAAAAGATTTCAAATGATTGAAAAAAATCATCCACCTATAAAATATGGTAATACAGGAGTACTTATAATTAATTTGGGCACACCCGACTCCACTAGTTGGTTTGATATCAGAAAATATTTAAGAGAGTTTCTTTCCGACAGAAGAGTTATTGAAGTAAATCCTATAATTTGGAAAATAATTTTAAATTTGTTTATTTTAAATTTTAGGCCTTCTAAAACTGCCAAAGCTTATAAAGAAATTTGGATGAATGATAAGAATATGTCGCCTCTTCTTTATTATACCCAAAAACAAGCTGAAAAAATCTCAAGTTTATTTTCAAAAGAAAACATGGTTATAGATTTTGCAATGAGATATGGAAATCCTAGCATTAATAGCAAGATTCATAAATTACACAAAATGGGCTGTGAAAACTTGGTGATACTTCCTCTTTATCCACAATATGCGGCAGCCACAACAGCAACAGTCTGTGATGAAGTTTATAGAACTTTAATGAAAATGAGGTGGCAACCCTCTTTAAAAATAATTCCTCACTATGAATCTGATCCGCTTTACATTGATGCACTTGTTAATTCTATTAATAAAAAAATAAATGAAATCAGTTGGAAACCAGACCTTATCATTGCATCTTATCACGGAATACCAAAAAAATATTTCGAAAAAGGTGATCCTTATCATTGCTATTGTCATAAAACGACAAGGTTGATTTCAGAAAAATTTAATTCAATTAAAATTAAAACTACTTTTCAGTCGAGATTTGGTCCACAAGAATGGCTTCAACCATATACTGATAAGACTTTAGAAAGTTTGCCCAATGAGGGCATCAAAAATGTCCTCACAATCTGTCCAGGATTTGCATCTGATTGTGTGGAGACTTTAGAGGAAATACAAATTCAAGCTAAAGAAAGCTTTTTAAATTCAGGAGGAGAAAATTTCGATATGATTCCTTGTTTAAATGATAATAATGATCATATCATTTTACTAAAATCCTTAATTGAAAGAAATATTTGATATGAATTCGTATTTATTATTTAAATCTTTACATTTAATTGCTGTTGTTTCTTGGATGGCTGGTCTCTTATACCTTCCTAGAATTTTTGTTTACCATGTTGAAAATAAAGAGAAAAAAGAAGCAACCGATATATTTGAGGTGATGGAAAAAAGATTGTTTTTTTACATTATGCGACCCGCAATGATTTTTACTTGGGTTTTTGGACTAGCTCTAATTTATTTGAATGGAATAGACATTTTCTCTCAAGCATGGTTTCAGATAAAGATTGTCTTGGTGATATTGTTATCAGCATATAACGACTATTTAGGAAAATGTCTTGTTGCCTTAAAAAATTCTTCAAATACAAGATCTGCAAAATTCTTTAGAATTATTAACGAAATACCAACGGTTATCTTAATTATCGTTGTATTTTTAGCTATTTTTAAGCCAATCTAGGGTTGAAATAACAACAGTAGTATATATATTAATAGTATCTGGTAAGTCCTTATCAAAAAAATTAATCATGAACATTCAAGAACTAAAACTAAAATCATCTGAACAGCTAATTACTCAAGCAGAAGAGCTTGGTATAGAAAATGCTAGTACGCTAAGAAAACAAGAAATACTTTTCGCCATTCTTAAAAAAGTTGCCGAAAAAGAGGAAATAACTGGCGTAGGTGTTTTGCAGTTGCTACAAGACGGTTTTGGTTTTCTAAGAGCAATGGAGTCGAATTATCTGCCGGGACCTGATGATATTTATGTAAGCCCGAGTCAAATTAGAAAATTTGGTTTAAGAACGGGAGATACGGTCGAAGGACCAGTAAGAGCCCCTAAAGAGGGAGAAAGATATTTTGCATTATTACAAGTTAGCAAGATAAATTTTGAAGAACCAGAAAAAGCTAGACATAAAATTGCATTCGATAATTTAACTCCGTTATATCCAGATAAACAACTGGTAATGGAAGTTGAAAGTACAAAAGTTGAAAAAAAACAAGATTTAACTCCAAGACTAATTGATTTAGTTAGTCCAATAGGCAAAGGACAAAGATCGATAATTATTTCTCCACCCAAAGCTGGAAAAACAATGATTTTGCAAAGCATCGCAAACTCGATAGCTAAAAATTATCCAGAGTGTTACCTCATGGTATTGTTGATTGATGAGCGACCAGAAGAAGTAACCGATATGCAAAGAACTGTAAAAGGCGAAGTAATCAGCTCTACTTTTGATGAACCAGCACAAAGGCACGTTGCAGTAGCTGAAATGGTTATTGAAAAAGCTAAAAGATTAACCGAACATAAAAAAGATGTTATTATATTGTTAGACTCGATTACAAGATTAGGAAGAGCATATAACGCAGTTATACCAAGTTCAGGTAAAGTTCTAACAGGGGGTGTTGACGCCAATGCACTGCAGAGACCCAAAAGATTTTTTGGTGCAGCAAGAAATATTGAAGAAGGTGGCTCACTAACAATAATCTCCACAGCCTTGATTGATACGGGAAGCAGAATGGATGAAGTAATTTTCGAAGAATTTAAGGGAACAGGTAATAGCGAAACAATTCTAGATAGGAAAATTGCAGATAAAAGAATATACCCAGCAATTGATATAACAAAATCAGGAACAAGAAGAGAAGAATTGTTATTTGACAAGAATGATCTACAAAAAATGAACGTGCTTAGAAGAATAATTGCTCCAATGGGAACTATGGACGCTATTGAATTTATAAACTCTAAATTAAAAGATACTAAAAATAACGCTGAATTTTTTAATTCAATGAATAAACCATCTTAGAATGAGTTTGAAGTTCAAAAAGATATTTCATGGATTTAGTAGAAAAAATTAAAATACTACAAAATCATCTTAAAGTTAGAAATTTTAAAAAAGTCATTGAGGGCTCAAAAGTACTTTTAAATAAGATGCCAAATAATGATTATTTATTAAATATCACAGGAATGGCATACCAAGGGCTGTCTCAACATGACAATTCTATTAAATGTTTTAATCGAGCATTAAAACATTCTCCTAATAATATAGCTGCTATGAATAACTTGGCAAATTCTTTGAAAGCAATTGGAAAATTAGAGGAATCAAAAAATTTATATGAAAATATTCTTAAAATTAATCCAAATTATATTAATGCTTACAATAATTATGCAAATTTAAAAACATTGGTTAATGATTATGATGGTGCAATTCAATTATATAAAAAAGCATATTCTATAATTGAAAAAATGGATAACGTTCCTAACTTAACCGTCACTGGAATTTTATTCTCTCTCGCGGCCGCTTATCAAAGTGCAAATAAAATAGAGGAAACACAACAAATTGTTAAGAAAATACTTTCTATAGATCCATCCCATGTAGGTGCTCACAAATTAACTGGTTCTTTAATCAAATATTCAAATGATAATGAAGAGTCTATGAAACACATAAAAGAGATGGAAGAAGTCGACAAACAAATAAATGATCAAGACCTTCTTAAAAAAGTTGATATATCATATGCTCTTGGAAAATCTTATGAAGATCTAAAAAATTTTGAAAAAGCTTTTCATTATTTAAGTAAAGCAAATCAACTAAAATTTGATAAAAAAGGCTCTAATTTAGAAGCAGAAAAAAAAGCCATCAGAAACATTATTAAAATTTTTGAGGGAATCGATTTAAAAAATTCAAACATAGAACCACAAGAAAAAAAAATTATATTTATTCTTGGTATGCCAAGGTCTGGAACAACATTGACAGAACAAATTGTTGCTTCTCACAGCGAGGTTTATGGGGCTGGTGAATTAATATATTTACAACAAGTTTTGAAAAAAAACTTTGTAAATGATTCTAAATATGAAAAGCAGAGAATTATTGATTTTCAAAATTTATCAAAAAATATAATTTTTGAGGAATATCTTAATTATTTTAATTTGTATAATTTTAAAGAAAAAATAATTACAGATAAAGCTCCACAAAATTTTAGATTAATTGGTTTTATAAAACTGTTTTTCCCCAATTCTAAAGTCTTGCATTGTTTTAGAAATCCCAAAGATAATTGCCTATCTTTATATAAAAATACTTTTGCATCTGACATGATGAATTGGACCAATAAGCAAGAGGATATTGCTGAATATTACAATCTTTATTCCGAAATCATGAGTTTTTGGAAGGATAAAATCCCCGAGTTTATTCACGATGTTGAATATGAAAAACTTGTTGAAAATAAAGAAGAAGAAATAAAGAAAATCCTAAAATTTTGTGATTTAGACTGGGATGAAAAATGTTTAAGTCCAGAAAAAAATAGTAAGACACCTATTAAAACTGTGAGTATAGCACAAGCAAGACAACCAATTTATAAATCTTCTCTCAACAATAGTAATAATTTTGATAAGTATTTAGGAAATATGTACAATATATTAAAACAAAATATTGACTGAACTAGATAAAATAAAACAACTACTACAATTTAACAAATTTTTAGAAGCCGAGAAATTACTTCAAAAATTAATTTTAAATACTCCACAAAATTTAGAGCACTTAATGCTTTTAGCTGGTTTGTATAGATCTATTGGAAAATTTGACGAGGCAAAAAAAACTTATCTTAGGATAATAGAATTAGATAGTGCTTATACGGTTGCTTATCGTTTGCTCATAGATTTTCTAGATGAAAATGAATTAAGTGATTTTGAAAGAAAAATTGCCACGTTAATATCAAAAGAAATTTCGGATGAAAAACTAATAGATTTATATTTTTCTTTAGGAATTTTAAATGAAAAATTAAAAAAATATAAACTATCTTCTGATTATTTTACCAAGGCCAATAATCTCAAAAGAAAAATAACACCTTTTAATTTCAATAATCTTGAAAAGCATTTTCAAAATTTAAAAGATGTATTTAGTAAATTATCATTCGAAAAAATTAATTATCAAAATCAAAAAAAAATTATTTTTATTATAGGACTACCAAGATCAGGAACTTCTTTAGTGGAATCAATTTTAGGATCTAATAAAAATATTTACAAAGCTGGTGAAATACCGAATTTGAAGAAAATAATTAGAGAAAACTTTGTTTCTGATGGTCTTCTAGATTTCGATAAAATAAATAACAAAATTAATAATAAAGATAATAGTATTTATGATCATTACATAAATGACACTAACCTTAAAAATATTAAAGAAAATGTAGTTACTGATAAGAATACTGAAAATTTTAAATTTTTAGGAATTATAAACGCTTTTTTTACAAATTCGAAAATAATAAATTGTGTAAGAGATCCATTTGAAAACTTTTGCTCCCTCTATAAAATAAATTTTAATTCATCGGGTCTTAATTGGACAAACTCTAAAAAAGAAATATTCATGTATCACAAAAATTATTTTGAATTAATTGATTTATGGAAAAGTAAAAACATTAACAATATTATTGATTTAAAATTTGAAGAGTTACTTTCAGACCCTGTTAATACTATAAATAAATTGATTGATTTTTGTGATCTAGATAGAAATGATGATTATATTAATTTTTATAGCTCAAATTCTCTTATAATTAAAACAGCAAGTGCTAATCAAGCTAGAAAACCAATTCAAAAATCAAATATTTATAAATATAAGCATTTCAAAGATTATTTTGATTTTAATTAAATAATTTTACATATAGCTTAATTAATATTAAATAATTTTATGACCATATTCGCTTTATCGACTGGACCAGGAACCTCGGGAATTGCTGTAATAAGAATATCCGGTGAAGAAACTTCAAAAATAATTAAGTTATTAACTGGGAAGGCAATCCCAAAGCCAAGAGTAGCAACTTTAAGAAAAATCAATAAAATCAACACTTCTGAGCTGATTGATGAGGGATTAATTCTTTGGTTTCCTGGCCCTGAGAGCTACACAGGAGAAGATATGGCTGAGATTCAGGTTCATGGAAGCAAAGCTGTAGTGGAAACCCTCCACTCTACCCTTTCCGACATAGAAAATTGCAGATTAGCTGAACCAGGTGAGTTTACAAAACTAGCATTTCAAAATGGCAAAATAAATTTGCTTAAAGCTGAGAGTATTGCTGATCTAATTTCGTCTGAAACTGAAATTCAAAGACAGCAAGCAATAAAAATTATGAATGGAAAATCGGCAGATCAATTCAATTATCTTAGAGATAAACTTTTAAAAATTTTAGCTCATGTCGAAGCGAAAATTGATTTTCCAGAAGAAGATTTGCCAAATAATATTTTAGACGAAATTAAAAATAGTTCAGATGAAGTTATAATTAAAATTAAAAAAATATTAAACGATCAGAAAGTCGGAGAAAGAATACGAGAAGGTTTTAAGATTGCAATCCTTGGACCTACTAATGCTGGCAAATCTAGCCTGATGAATCATTTATCTAATAGAGATGTTGCAATTGTTTCAGAGATAGCTGGCACTACTAGAGACGTCATTGAAACTCATCTTAATTTAGATGGTTATCCAGTAACAATATCTGATACTGCTGGAATAAGAGATTCCAAAGATGAGATAGAAAAAAAAGGTATTAAATTATCCTTAAATAGAGCAGAAGAAGCAGATTTGAAGCTTGTTGTAGTGGAGGCTAAAAACCTTGAATTTACTGATATTTTGAAGGGTCTGTTAGACGATAATGCAATTTTAGTTGTAAATAAGTCTGATCTTTTAGAAAAAGATATTGATCCACAAATTAAAAAAATAAATCATGTTTTAATTTCAATTAAAGAAAATAAAAACGTTGAGGAATTAATTTCAAAAATAAAAAATAATTTAAAAAATAAATTTATCTCAAGTGATGATATTTTAATTACCAGGGAAAGACATCGACAACATTTGCAACAATGTTTAGATCATATAAATAACTTTAATCAAAAAAAAGAAATTGAAGATTTTGACAAAGCAGCTGAAGATTTAAGATTAGCTACTAGGCATTTAGGTATGATAGTTGGAAAAGTCGATGTAGAGGAGATATTAGGTAGTATTTTCAACGATTTTTGCATTGGGAAATAAATACCTCTTTTGCTGGTTTTTTGACCTTTTTTTATCAAAAAACGTTGATAATCCACACTTATTTATAAAAAAATAAGCCTATCTTGTAAATTATATAAACACCTATAAATTTGGTTTATGAAAAATGATTTGTCATTTGATGTAGTGGTAATTGGAGGTGGTCATGCTGGATGTGAAGCTGCAGCAGCATCAGCCCGTCTTGGAGTCAACACTGCCCTATTTACTCACAAAATAGAAACTATTGGTGAGATGTCTTGTAACCCTGCAATAGGTGGTTTGGGTAAAGGTCACTTAGTTAGAGAAATAGATGCTCTTGATGGTGTTATGGGAGATGTAGCAGATAAATCAGGTATACAATTTAGACTGTTAAATAGAAGTAGAGGGCCAGCAGTCAGAGGACCAAGAACTCAATCTGACAGATCACTTTATCGTAAATTTATGCAAGAAAAACTGTTAAACTATTGTAATTTAAGCGTTTTTTCAGATCCAGTAGTAAAGTTTATTTTTAATAAAAATTCAATAAATGGATTTGAAACTAAAGAAGGTAAGAAAGTTATATCTAACAAGATAATACTCACAACAGGGACTTTTTTAAATGGTTTGATACATATAGGTGATGAAAGAACACCAGCAGGAAGATACGATGAAAAACCTTCAACAGGTTTGAGTGAACAATTAGCAAAATATAATTTTAAAATTGGAAGGTTAAAAACCGGAACACCACCAAGGTTAGATTCAAGGACTATTAATTTTGAAAACTTAGAAGAACAATTTGCAGATGAAGATCCTTATTTTTTTTCATTCTTAACTAAAAAAAATTTAAACAAACAAATATCTTGTCGAATGACTTATACAAACAAAAAGGTTCATGACATTATAGAAAAGAATTTAACTAAGAGTGCCATGTACTCGGGTAGCATAAAAGGTGTAGGCCCAAGATATTGTCCATCTATAGAAGATAAGATAGTAAAATTTGCAGATAAAGTTCGTCACCAGATATTTTTAGAACCAGAAGGCCTAAATGATCATACAATTTACCCAAATGGTATCTCGACATCACTTCCATCTGAGGTTCAACAAGAAATATGTAATAATATCAATGGTTTAGAGAATGTTACTATATTAAGACCAGGATATGCAATAGAATATGACTATATAGATCCACGTGAACTATTCTTAACCCTTGAAACTAAAAAGATAAGCAATCTTTATCTAGCTGGCCAAATTAATGGAACAACAGGATATGAGGAAGCTGCTGCACAGGGCCTTATAGCAGGAATAAACGCTGCCTTGTCTGTTAAAAAATTGGAACCATTCATACTTGATAGATCTGACGCTTATATAGGAGTAATGATTGATGATTTGGTGACCAAAGGTGTAGCTGAGCCATATCGTATGTTTACATCAAGAGCAGAATACCGATTGAGCTTGAGATCTGATAATGCCGATCAAAGATTAACTGCAAAGGGAATAGAAATTGGCTTAATAGCTAATGAGAGAAAAACCATATATTTGAGTAAATTTGAGCAAATTAGTCAAATAAATGTAAAAATGAGAGATTCAATGATTTCACCATCTAAAGCAGAGAAATTTGGAATAAAAATAGCAAAAGATGGAATATTTAGATCATCTAATGAAATATTAACCCAAAAAGGGGTAAATATGAGCAAAATTAGAGAAATATGGACTGATATACCTTTTTTTAGTAAAGAAATTGATGAACAAGTAGAAATTAACGCCCATTACAGAGGATATTTAAAGAAGCAAAAGGCTGATATTTTAGCATTTAAGAGGGACGAAAACCTAATTATACCTGACAAAATTAATTATGATGGTCTCTCAGGTTTATCAAATGAAGTTAAAGCTAAATTTAAGGAAATAAGACCAAAAACTATGGGTCAAGCATTGAGAATCGATGGAATAACTCCTGCAGCAGTATATATTTTGTTGTCACATGTCAAAAGAAAGTCTATTAAGCGTATAGCTTAATGGACCAAGAAATTTTAAATTCTTATTCTAGAATCAATCACTTAATTGTTTCACGTGAAACATTTTTTGATTTTGAAAACTATATATCCATGATTCTTGAAAAAAATAAAAAAATCAACATAATTAGCCAAAATACAGCATCAAAAAAGGCTATAATTGACCGCCATATTATAGATTCCGCACAAATTATTGATTTTGTTGACTTAAATAGCAATACAACCACAGATTTAGGCTCAGGAGGGGGAATGCCTGGTATAATCGTAGCAATTATACTAAAAAATATGAAAAACAATATGACTGTGCACCTTTACGAAAAAAGCTACCATAAAAGCTGTTTTTTAAAGGAAGTTTCAAAAAAATTAAATTTAAACACAGAAGTTAATCAAAAAAATATATTTGAAATAAAAAATTTAGAAACAGGGACGATAATGTCGAGAGCATTTAAACCAATGCCAATTGTATTAGATTTAGTTTATGAAAATTTTTCAAAATATAAAAATGTAATTTTTTTTATGGGGAAGAGTGGAAAAAAAATATTTGAAAATTCAAAAAATAATTGGGAACTGGACTATACAGAAAAAAAAAGTTTAACAAACGAAGATTCATTTTTGATAAATATTAAAAAAATTAAAAAAAAAAGTTAAAATTGTAATAAAAAAATTAAATGCAAATTATTTCTGTGATAAATCAAAAGGGTGGGGTAGGTAAAACTACAACTGTCATAAATCTTGCAGCCGGACTATCGCAATTGAATAAAAAAATTTTAGTTATCGATTTAGATCCTCAAGGAAATGCAACAACAGGACTAGGATTATCCAATATGGATAGCTCAAGCGATACAATTTATGGAGTATTGAATGGGACTAAAGAAATTAGCGATGTAATTAAGAGGACACAGTTTAATAATTTAGATATTATCACTTCTAATGTCGATTTATCAGGATTAGAAGTTGAGACAGCTGATGATAGTAACAGGGCGTTTATATTAAAGTCTAAATTAACCGCATATTTAAACAATTCTAGAGGATCTTATGACTATGTTCTTATTGATTGCCCGCCTTCATTGAGCCTATTAACGGTTATGGCTCTGGTGTGCTCAAATTCACTCTTAGTTCCATTGCAAACTGAATTTTTTGCTCTTGAAGGCTTAACTCAATTAATGAAGACGATTGAACGTATAAAAGTAAGTTTAAATCCAGGTTTACAAATAAGAGGCATACTTTTAACGATGTATGACAAAAGAAATAAACTTTCTTCACAAGTGGAGAAAGAAGCTAGAGATTATTTTACTGAAAAAGTTTACTCAACAGTGATACCAAGGAACGTGAGATTGTCCGAAGCTCCTTCACATGGCATGCCAGTTTTAATTTATGACAAATCCTGTCCAGGTAGTAAATCGTATTTTAGTTTTACTGATGAATTTATCAACCAAGAGTCAACAGTGGGAAGTGCAGCTTAATGGATAAAATTAAAAAGGGACTGGGCAGAGGATTATCTTCCTTAATAGGAGAAACAAAAGTAGAGCCTCAAAAAAATCATTTAGCAATAAGTGATTTAACTCCAAACAAATTTCAACCAAGAAAAATTTTTGATGAAAGTAATTTAGAAGATTTAACTAAATCTATTAAAGAAAGAGGAATGATCCAGCCAATTATTGTCAGGGAGTCTAATGATGATAAATCGAAATTTGAAATTATTGCAGGTGAAAGAAGATGGCTTGCAGCTCAACGTGCTGGACTTCACAATGTTCCTGTTGTTGTTACAGAGGCAGATGATTTGAAATCCTTAGAATTTGCAATTGTAGAAAATGTTCAAAGACACGACTTAAATCCTCTTGAAGAAGCCCAAGGTTATAAAAGATTAATAGATGAATTCTCATATGATCAAGAAAAAGTATCAAAATTTATTGGTAAAAGTAGAAGTCATATTTCAAATTCTTTGAGACTTCTAACTTTGCCAGATGAAGTTATAAAATTAATTGAAACTCAGAAATTAACTCCTGGTCATGCTAAAATCTTAGTAGGTCTTGAAAATGCTAGTTTTGTGGCATCAAAAATTATAGAAAAAAAACTTTCCGTTAGACAAGCAGAAAATTTTGTTAAAATTTTTAAAAATAAAAAACAAAAGTCAAGCAAGTCTAAGGACACTAATATTATTGCTCTTGAATTATCTATCTCAAATCAAATAGGTATAAACGTTGATATACAAAATAACAAAAGAAATAAAGGAAAGATAAGTTTTGAGTATAAGGATTTAGACCAATTAAATAAAATAATCGAAATAGTAAAAAAAAATTACTAATTTAAACCGCTTGGTTTAAAATAAAATCAGTTGTAACATTAATTGAAATACTTGGATTTTTTTTAATAATTAATTCTATTTCATTTGTTTTACGAACAAGTTCTATTGTTTTTTGAATATTTAAGATTTTTATTTGTTGTTTTACAACTTCTTTATCTTTCCAAAATATTGGTGGTCTATATGACGATAAAGCTTTTTCAATATTTGTTTTAATATTTGGATCTAGATAAAGGGCCAGAAGTCTTTTTAATTTTGATAAAAAGATTCTTAAAATTAACACACAATCTTCTTGGCTAAAATTATTTTCATTCATAATTTTATTTAATTTTTTTTTATTTTTTGACAAAGAGCTATCAACTAATTCACTAATATCATAATTTTCTGACAAATTACTTAGCTTTAATATTTCATCAATGCCGATAGATCTTTTATTTAATGAAAAATTTATAATTTTTTCTAACTCATTAGTAAGATTTATTCTATCACCTTTAGCTCTCTCGGCTAATATGTTTAAATCTTGTTGAGAAATATTTATTTTTTTTTCTTTTAAAATTTTTTGAGCAATAGAAGATAATGTTTGAATATTATCTTCATAAAAAGCAACACAAATGGTGTTATCAGATTTTTCAAAAAAATTTCTTATTTTTGATCTCTTTTCCAATGTGTTTGCGATGAAAATTATTGAAACATCCTCAATATTTTTAGGAATCAATTCCTCAATTAATTTAAACAATTTATCTGTTGTTCTTTTAACAATAATTAATTTTTCATTATCGAAAAATGACTTATTAATAAGGTTTTCCTTAAAACTTTCATGATCATCTAATATTTCTTTTTCCTCATAATTAAAAACATTTTTAGGCAATATTGGTTTAAGAGAATTTTTAATTGTTTCTTCAATTAAACCTTCATTTTTTCCATAAAGTAGAAAAAACTTTTTGTTTTGAATTATATTTTTTTTTAGATCGAAATATTTAACAATCATTTAGTAAGTTAGATGAATAATTATATCTTCTACGATTCCATCAATTAAATTTTCTTCTATTTCTTCCTGATATTCTTTAAACTTAAATTTATTTTCGTCAGCATTATAAGAAAAATTCTTTTGAACAGATTTTTGATCAAGAATATTTTCATTATTATCTAATATAAGAATTTTTACCTTTATAATGGTTCTGTATGATAAAGCCTGTCCTTTCGAATTTTTTGATGTTACTTTAATCTCTTTTTTACTTTCTAAAGAAACTTTGCTTAGACTTTCATCATTTTTTACCAAAACAAAAGGAAGCTTTTGATAAATCAAATCATTGATTCTTTGATCTCCTGAAAATATTACTTCACTAACATTTAAATTTTTTACTTTTTGTTCGGTATTATAAAGTGGTTGATATCCACAAGAAGTTAAAATTAATAAAAATACTATAATTATC
>CACFEM010000007.1 GCA_902565325.1 uncultured Pelagibacteraceae bacterium | reverse complement strand
GTTGCATCAATTGCCATAGTATTTATCTCCATTTCTTTTGGATAGATCGTCAACAATTGCAGATATACTACTATTATTTACTTCAGCTCCAATTAGTTTTTGCAATAACTCAGATGAAGTCTCAATAGCAATTTTATTTATTTTATCTGGCGCATTTTTTCTTAATGCATCTATTTCTTTTTCAGCCTCAGCAATTTCATTATCAATTTGCTTATCAAGTATTTCTCTTTTTGCACCAATGTCTTTTAAAGCTTTTTCTCTTGCTTGATTGAAAATACTATTAGCCTCAAGTTTGCTTTTAGACATAATTTCATCGTATTCTTTTAGTTTTGCATCGCTATCTGCTCTTTGTTTCTCAGCAGCCTCAATATTTTCTAATATTTGAGATTTTCTCGATTCTAAGTTATTACTAATTTTTGGTAGTATTAGCTTAGATAAAACTAAATACATAGTACCAAAAGTAAGTATTAGCCAAAAAATTTGAGAAACCCAAAACTCTGGATTTAATTGAGGCATACCTCCGCTTTCAGTTGCAAAAGCTTCTTTAATAAAAAAGAAGCTAAAAAATATTGACTGAAAATATATTTTTTTAACCATCAATTTAAAACGCAAAGAGAATGATTAACGCAACTACCAATCCGAATAATCCTGTAGCTTCTGCAAGTGCAAAACCTAAAAGCAAGTTAGGAAATTGTTTTTGTGCTGCAGATGGATTTCTCATTGCACCAGACAAATAATTTCCAAAAATTATTCCGATACCAACACCGGCTCCAGCTAAAGCAATTGCTGCTAAACCTGCTCCGATCATTTTTGCTGCTTCTAATTCCATTATATCCTCCTCTGTTATTAATGGTGTAAATTTAATGCATCATTTAAATAGATGCAGGTTAAGATTGCAAAAACATAAGCTTGAAGAAAAGCAACTAAGATCTCCAAACCAGTTAACGCAACCGAAAAACTTAGTGGAAGCCACCCACCAACTATTCCAAGGCTAATTACGAAGCCTCCGAAAACTTTCATCATTGTATGACCAGCCATCATATTGGCAAATAATCTAACTGACAAACTTATAGGTCTACTTAAATAAGAAATAATTTCTATAACAACAATTAAAGGGAGTAATACTGCAGGTACTCCACTTGGAACAAATAGTTTTAAATACCCAAATCCATGTTTAATAAAACCAATTACAGTCACTCCAATAAATATAAATGCTGCGAGCACAAATGTTACAATGATATGACTGGTTACAGTGAAAGTATAAGGTATCATTCCAAACATGTTACAAAATAGAACAAACATGAATAGAGAAAATATAAATGCAAAGTATGGTTTAGCTTTTGATCCAGCTGTATCGCTAATCATTTTGGATACAAAGGTATAGCTAAGTTCTGCTAATAATTGAATTTTATTTGGTAGTATTGAATTTTTTTTTGATCCTAAATTAAAGATTAACAAAATAGATACAGTACTTAAAATCATAAACAAACTTGCGTTCGTAAATGATATGTCGAATGCTCCAACTTTAATTTCAGGTCCAATTCTATAAACGTCGAATTGGGACATAGGATTTGCTGCCATAATACTTATTTATTTTTGCATTTTTTTTGCGGATCTAATCACATTGGTTATTCCAGCAACTACACCAACAAAAAAAAATATTAATATAAACCAGGGTTTAGTACCAAAGGTCTTGTCAAAAATAAACCCAATAATTGTCCCCACAGCCACTGCAGAAACAAGTTCTGTGCTCAATTTGAATGCAGTTCCTATAGGCGAGGGGTCATTCTTCTTATTGTAGAGATTTTTCTTTGAAATTTTGCTTTTTGCAATCTCTAAGCGAGTTTTGAAAGGGTCTCTTGGCATTTATATAGTTTAAGCAACCATACTCTCTGCTTTTTGTAAATCAACAGCCACAAGCTGACTAATTCCTTTTTGAGGCATAGTTACCCCGTATAGTCTGTTCATTTTTGACATGGTTAAAGCATGATGAGTTACAATTATAAATTTAGTATTGGTTATTTTTATTAATTCCTCAAGTAGACTACAAAATCTTGTTACGTTAGCATCGTCAAGTGGTGCATCAACCTCATCTAATACACATATAGGTGAAGGGTTTGTTAAAAATACTGCAAAGATTAATGAGAGGGCAGTCAATGCTTGTTCACCTCCAGATAACAAAGTTATAGATTGAAGTCTTTTTCCCGGAGGACTAACTAACATTTCTAAACCTGCTTCAAGTGGATCATCAGAGTCCACCAGTTCTAGTTTGGCATTTCCACCATTGAAAAGTTTTGTATAAACTTCATTAAATTTTCTATTAACTTTTTCAAAAGCTTCGATCAATCTT
Source organism: uncultured Pelagibacteraceae bacterium (assembly GCA_902565325.1). The sequence continues at coordinate 26,455 of CACFEM010000007.1, read as the reverse complement.
TCCCTTCCTTTTTGATTAAGTTCATTAATACTATCTTTCAGTTTTACGATAGCGGTAACAAGATCGGCACGATCCTGTTCCATTTTTTTTATCTCTTCTTCATATTTACTCGTTTCTTCATCTGCTTTTAAATTTACAGATCCTAATTTTTCTCTTTCTTGTTTTTTCTTGTCTAAAGCATCTTCTTGATCAACTGGATTTGGAAGCTCTTCTACTCCGTTTAAATTTGAATTTTCTAAAATATTATCTTCATTCAAATTTAACTCTGAACTTATTCTATCAAGGAGATCATTTTTTCTTTTTTGCAGGCCTTCAATTGTAGCTCCTGAGCTTGCTTTTCTTTCTCTGATTTGAATTGATTGTTCTTGAATTTCATTTAATTGCGCTCTTAACATTTCAATTTTTTGATCTGTTTCATCTATAATCGCTTCGTTATCAATTTTTTCTTTGTCTGAAATTCTTAAATTTTCTGAAATTTGACCTTTTCTCTCTGCCTGTGCTCTAGGTTGATTTTCTAAATCACTTAATTGTTTTGATAATTTTTCTTTTCTTTGTGTTAGTTCATTAACCATTTTTTCTGAGTTAGTTAATAAATTTTTCCAACTTTCAATTTCCGTTTCAATGGTTTTAATTCTTTCATTTCTTTTTATAGACTCATTTTTAATTGATTGATTTTTACTATATGCATCGGCATATTTTTCTTGGAGTAATTTTATATTTTCTGATTTTTCGCTAACTCCTAATAACTCACTTCTAGATCTTTCATTTTTTAAATTATTTAAAAAACTATCTAGCTCCATATTACATCTATCTAGAAGTGTTACTGCTTGATTTATTTCATTACTATCTATTAATTCTTTTACCCTTGATATAGTGTTTTTTACATTTCTTATTGGACCAACACTTATATTTACAGTTTCTTCTGCTAAACTGTTTACAACTTCATCAACAGCTTTTTGTTCTTCTTTAAGTTTATTTTTTGCACTTTCTAACTCTTCATTAGATAATTTTTCTGTTTCAAAATACTTCGAGTCTGTCTCAATTAATTCAGTTTTTTCTTCCTTCAATCTTTTTTCATTTGAGTTAGCGTCTATGATTATCCCTTTTTCTCTCGTGATATCATCATCAAGTGTTTGAATTGATTTTTTGATGCTTTCTATCTCATCTTGAATTCTTGTATTTTCCTCATCTAAACTTTGAAGTTCTAAATTAAGTCTTTGTATCCTTGATAAATTTTCAATATTTTTCTCTCTCAATGGATTTACTTTATCTGTAAAAGTTTTAATTGAGTTTTCTAATTCAGATATTTTGTTATTAAATCCTTCTACTTCTCCTTCTGCCTCAGTATTAATTTCATTTTCTATTCTAATTTCTTTATCTATTTCTAATAATTTTAAATAATATAAACCTGCTTCAATTTTTTTAATTTGATCTGAAATTAGTTTGTATTTTGTTGCCTCTTCAGCTTGTTTTTGAAGATTTGCTAATTGTTTTTCTTGCTGTCTTCTTAATTCATCTGCTCTTTTTAGATTATTCTCAGCTGCACCCAATCTTAATTCAGCTTCATGTCTTCTGACGTGTAAACCAGATATTCCCGCAGCTTCTTCTAAAATAGCTCTTCTATCTGTTGGTTTTGCAGTTACTAATGCACCTATTCTTCCTTGGCTAATCATAGATGGAGAGTGTGCACCAGTAGAAAGATCTGCAAAAAACATTTGCGCATCTCTTGCCCTTACTTCTTTATCGTTAATGTAAAATTTAGATCCTTTATCTTTTTCTATTTTTCTTCTAACTTGTATTTGCTCCAACTCACGGTATTGGATTGGGCCTTCTTTATCTTTGTTTTCAACTTCGATTGATACTTCTGCAATATTTTTTGATGCTTTATTAGATGTTCCTGAAAATATAACATCCTCCATACCAGATCCACGCATACTTTTTGCCGAGGTCTCTCCCATTACCCATCTTAAAGATTCTACAATGTTAGATTTTCCGCAGCCGTTAGGACCCACTATACCCGTAAGACCATCCTCAATTAAGAAGTTGGTTTTTTCAGCAAAAGATTTAAATCCGTTTAATTGGATTTTTTTAAACTCCATGCACTAACTTATATCAGTTTTTCTATAGCTTTTTTTAAATTTTTATAATTTAGAGTTTTTTCAAATTTTTCGTTGTTAATAATAATCGTAGGAGTTGCGTTCACTTTGAAATTCTTTGCTCCATCGATTCGATCGTTTAATACAAAATCTTCAATTTCTTTATTATTTATACAAGTATCAAAATCAATACTAAATCCTTCACTTTTCAAAAATTTTTGTAGATTTTTATTTGCCTCCTGGATTGAACTTCCCTTTACCCATTTTTGTTGATTAGCATATAAACTTTCAAGGATATCTGAATTTCCATCATTCTTACACTGAGAAACTTTAGATGCATTAAAAGCCGCTATGTCTAATGGAAAATGTCTAAATTCTATTTTAGCGAGTCCAGTATCAAGATACTCCTCCTTTAATTGAGGATAAACATTTTTATGAAAATTTGCACAATGACTACAAGTTAATGATTCAAAAGCTATAATAGTTATTTTTGCATCTTTGTTCCCAACAGTTATTCTTTTAATTTCCTCAGCTTGTACATTTAAGACTGTAGTAAAAAATATTAATATTAAAAATATAATTTTTTTCATTTCTCTCTAAAAACCCTGGTTAATTCTGTTAATGATTTTTTAATCTTTTCGTTTTTAACACCTTTAATCTTATCTTGATATTTACTAATTGCCACATTTTTAACTTTTGTTTCACTCGAGCCCGTCATTTCATGTTCATCATCAAAACTTATAAATTTAAGCTTTTCAACAACGGAATAGCCAAAAAAGTTATTCATTTTATTTAAAATATCTTTCTTCGAATATTCTACGTCAACTTCATGTCCTCGCTTAACCATAACTACTAAGGTACTAACACCAAATTTATTTGAGTTTTTAAATGTTTTTGGATAGCAAATTTTAAATAATTCACTTCCAACTAAATATTTCCAATTACTCAGTATTTCTGAATACACATGACCTTTTTTATTAATTATTTTTTTGACATTTTTTGGCAAAGTGTCTTTAAAAGATCTTAATCCTTGAATGCTAGCGTTTCTCTGCTTAGTATTATTTTTAGATTGCATATGAAAGATCCAATAATAACAAATAATATTCTTAATTGGTATGATTTAAATAAAAGATCTTTACCTTGGAGAAAGAATGTTTCTCAAACAAAAAAGCAATACTACACTTTGGTAAGTGAATTTATGTTGCAGCAAACCCAGGTTGCAACAGTAATACCTTACTTTAACAGATTTATAAAAAATATTCCTACAATTGAAAAATTATCTAAATATGATGATAGAAAATTAATTAAACTTTGGGAGGGTCTTGGATACTATTCAAGAGTAAGAAATTTAAAAAAAACAGCTCAAATAGTTGTTAAAAATTTTAATAAAAAAATACCTAGAAATTTTATAGATTTAAAGTCTCTTCCAGGAATTGGAGATTATACAGCAAGTGCAATTTCTGCAATTGCATTCAATGAACCAATAATTCCTCTAGATGGTAATATTGAAAGAGTATTAAAGAGATACTTATTTTTAAAAAAACAAGATCAAATTAAAAAAGAAAATTTACATGAGAAGAAAAAAATTTTTGAAACATCTATCAGCAGGTCTAGTGATTATGCTCAAGCTTTAATGGAATTAGGAGCACTAATTTGTAAACCTGTTAGTCCTAATTGTAAGAACTGTCCATTAGTAAAAAAATGCAAATCATTTAAAAATAAAAATTTTGATTTAGTAAAATTTAAAAAAAAAGATAAGGAAACTTTTTACAAGCTAAATGTTTATAAAAAAAATAATCATTATTTATTAATCCAAAATAACAAATTTAATTTTTTGAAAAATTTTAATATCTTTCCGATGGAGGAAGTAAATAATCCAAAAAATTTTGATAAAGATTTGAATTTTAAAATGTCTAACATGAGCATGAATATTAAAATTGAATTTAAAAATAAATATAATTTAAATAAAAATAATTTTTGGATTGATCCAACAAAGCTTCAAAATTATACACTGCCAACATTTACAAAAAAGATAGTAAAATTTTTAGAAAGTCATAAATGAAAAAAATAGCAATAATTGGTGCTGGAATTTCTGGTTTGTATATTGCCAATTTATTTAAAGATCATAAGGATTATCAGGTTACGATATATGAAAAAAGGAATTCAATAGAAATGGAAGAAGGTTATGGAATTCAGTTGTCAGTAAATAGCGTAAAACTTTTAAATAAAATAGGCTTCACTTCTCTCACTGAAGAAGAAAAATTTAATCCAAAAAAAATCGATTTTTATGAAATTAAAAATTCAAAAAAAATTTGTGACTTAGATATTTCAAAATTTAATTCTGAAGATTATAAATACACAACATTGAAAAGATCAAAACTACTTCAATTTTTAAAAGAACAAATAAACGAGGATATAATTAAATATAATCACAGTATTGAACAGATTGATTATGATAAAGATTCAATAAAATTAATATTTGATAAAAATAAAATTAGTTGCGATTACTTAATTATTTCAGACGGTGTGTTTTCTAAGGGGAAGTTATTAATTTCAAACAATAAATCAAAACCAATTTATAATGATACGATTGCTATTAGGGGCAGTATATCGAGAGAAAATCTACAAAATATAAATGAAGAAAATATTTCTTTGTTTTTAGGACCAAATTTTCATTATGTTGTTTATCCAATTAATAATGATAAAAATTTAAATTTTATTGGCATATTAAAACATAAATTAAATTCAAATGAGCAAGAGAATTACAATCTTTTTACTGAGAGTTCTTTTATAAAAAAAATTAAATTTAAATTATCTAAAAAAGTTTCTCAAAGTTTTTTGGAAAGTCTTCAAAATATTAAATTATTTCCAATATTTGTAAGTAAAAATTTATATAATCCTCCAAAAAATATATTTCTTGTAGGAGATGCATTTTTTGCTTGTTCACCTTCATTTGCGCAGGGAGCTTCCCAATCAATTGAGGGTGCTAATGAATTATATGAATGCTTAATTAATAATAATAATTTTTATGATATCAGATTAAAGAGAGTAAAAATGATTAACAGTAGATCTAATTTCAATCAATTTGCATTCCATATATCAAATCCAATTATGATCATATTTAGAAATATTTTTTTAAAACTTTTAACTAAAAATAAAAAATTTTTAGAAAGTTATTTGGGTAAAATTTATAAAAGTTAATTTTTAGAAATTAATCTTTGTCTTAGATAATCAATAGGATAAGTTCGTCCATTTATATCACAATGCCAAAAAGTCCATCCATTGCAACTTTCAGCCCCTAAAATAGTAGCCGCAACTTTGTGTATAGAACCCTCTGCTTGATTATGTTTTATACTACCATCGGCCATAATTCTGGCTGTTATTTTTTTCTTATTATCAAAAATATTAGTTCCAGGTTTAATTATTCCAAGCTCAACTAATGAACCAAAAGGAATTCTTGGTTTTGATCTATTATTTTTTAGCGTATCTAATAAGTCGTCCTCAATAGGCTTTGTAGCTTTTATTCGTTGCTCAGCAGCTTTAAAATAATTTTTTTCCTTTTCTATTCCAAAATAATTTCTTCCTAGTTTTTTTGCTACTGTAGCTGTTGTTCCTGATCCTAAAAAAGGATCAAGTATGAGGTCATTTTTATTAGATGTAGCTAGTAAAATTCTATGTAATAGTGCTTCTGGTTTTTGTGTGGAGTGAATTTTTTTTCCATCCTTTTTAAGTCTTTCAGAACCATTGCATATTGGAAGATCCCAATTAGATCTCATTTGCAAATCATCATTTAAGCATTTTAAAGATTGATAATTGAATGTGTATTTTGATTTTTCACTTTTAGAAGCCCATATTAAAGTTTCATGAGCGTTAGTAAAACGTGTTCCTCTAAAGTTTGGCATTGGATTGTTTTTATTCCAAATTACATCGTTTAAAATCCAGAAACCTAAATTTTGGATTGCCGTGCCAACTCTAAAAATATTATGGTAGCTTCCTATAACCCAAATTGCTCCATCTTTTTTTAAAATTCTTTTACATTCACTAAGCCATTCGTAAGTGAAATCATCATATTTTTTAAAATTTTCAAATTGATCCCACTTATCATTTACAGCACTAACTTTTGATCTATCTGGTCTAGTTAATTCACTTTTTAATTGTAAGTTGTAAGGAGGATCAGCAAAAATTAAATCAAAAGTTTCACGTGGAATTTTTTTTAATTCTTCGAGACTATCTCCATTAATTATTTTATTTTTGAAATCAGTTTTCATTTGTAAAAATTAATTAGACTCCAAATGGATTCTTCGGTCAACCTGAGATTGAAAAATTTGGATTCGATTAGTGTTTCTAAATTAGAAGGTAACTAGATGTAGTGTTAATTTATTTTAGATATAGGTGAAAAAGTTTTTCTATGATGTTTAGTAATACCTAATTTTTTCAAAGCTTTTAAGTGCTGTTTTGTTCCGTACCCAAAGTTTTTATCCCAATCATAGCCTTTATTTTTTTTTGATAAAGTGGTTATAAACTTATCTCTTGATACTTTTGCAATTATAGAGGCTGCTGAAATAGAGGGGATTTTTTTATCTCCTTTAATTACTGATTTTAAATTATAATTTTTTAACTCTGGAGTTTTGTTTCCATCTATCAGAACGTGTGTTGGTTTTCTCTTAAGTTTTTTGATGGCTCTTTTCATAGCCAGTAAACTTGCTTGAAGTATATTCAGCTTTTCTATTTCTTTGACAGAAGCTTTGCCTATGGACCAAGTAGAATTTTTTTTTATATATGTACACAGATACTCTCTCTCTTTTTTACTTAATGATTTTGAGTCTTTTAATAATTTCTGATTAATTGATTTTTTTAAAATTACTGCTGAAGCATAAACAGGTCCAATTAAACTTCCTCTACCAACTTCATCAACCCCTGCAATTATCTTCATCAAATTTTTAACTTCAGGCCTTTAATCTTGTCTCTAATTTTCTTTAAATCTTCCCATGAGTATTTTTTATTTTCTGGAAAACGGATGAGATAAGATGGATTAAAAGTTATCATTAAAGGGAATGTTTTGTTTTTTAAAATCACTTCCTTCCAATGTCCTCTTTCAGCAGTTATTTTTTCGCTTATTCCTGTTATAGCCTCCATTGCTGAACTACCCATTAAAACGATAATCTTTGGGTTTATAATTGATATATGCTCTTTCAAAAATACTGAGTACCTTTTAATCTCAGTTGAGGTTGGTTTTCTATCATCAGGTGGTCTAAAATTGATTGCATAACTTGTATAAATATTTTGCCTCTTAATATTGATGGCTATAAGCATTTTGTTAAGAAGTTCGCCAACTTCACCTCCAAATGGGACACCCAACTTTTCTTCTTCAGCCCCAGGAGCCTCTCCAATTAACATTAAAGGGCTATTTATATTTCCCTCACCTAAAATAATTTTGTTTGAATTTTCTTTCAATTTACAATTTTCAATTGAATTTATTTGATCTTTTAAATTTTTTAGTAATTCTTCTTTATTAGTTTGCAGAGCGCCATTTTTCGTTTCTAAAATATTAAATCTATTTATTGGCTTATCAGCGAATATAAATTTTGGCTCAATAGTATTAATTAGTTCTTGGTTTAATTTGGTATTTTGATTTATCACTTTTTTAGTCATAGTATGGTTACATGTTCCTAAAATTTCTAAAATTAGTACTATTAATATTTATATCTTATCAGACACCTTTGTATTCTAAAAGTGCTACTTTTAATGATTTCAACTCAAGAGATTTGTCAAATTATTTTTCTGGAATTGTTGCATTTGAAAATCGAGATAATTCTGAAGCTTTAAAATTTTTTAACTTAACCAAAGTATTAATTAACAAACATGACAGTTATTTAAAAAGATATGTTAATTCTTTAGTTTTAGATAACAAAGTACCTCAAGCAATTAATGTATTAAATAACAATGCAAACAAATCTAATTCAGATTTTTATGATGCGTATATAATTTTAATAATTGACAGTTTAAAAAAAAATAACTTTAAAAAGGCTGACGAGTATTTAACACAAAGTTTAAAATTTCAAGATGAAGATAGAATAAACCTAGTTATATTTGAAACTCTAAAACAGTACATTTATACATTTAAAAATAAAAAAATATTAGATAACAAAAAAAATTTTGGAAACTTGTCTCTTATAGCCGAGACATTCCAAAGATGTTATATTGAAGATAAAAAAACTTCGTCATTTTTTCTTAATTTAATAAATAATCAGCAAGGTGATTATTCAAGATACATTTTCTTTTATCTTAATCATTTAATTGATAACAATAAATTAAATGAAGCAAGATTAGTTGTTGAACAAATTGATTATATAAATTCAACACTTTTACTTTCACAAAGCAAAAGTTGGGTAGACAAAGAAAAATTTGATGATTTTGGAAAAATTTTTTCATGCAAAGATCATAATGATCTTGTAAGTGAGTTTTTATTTTTAATCTCTAATCTTTATTCTTCTCAGGATAATTTTGAGAAATCAAATTTTTACCTAAATTTGTCAAATTACTTAAATCCCAAGTTTGAATTTAATTTGTCATTGGTTGCAGAAAATTTTTATCTCAATGATGAATTTGATAAAGTACAAAGGATCTTAAAAAACTTTAAAAAAGAAGATGAATTTTATTATTGGTTTAGATTAAAAAAAGAAGCTCAAATAATAATTCAACAGCAGGATTATGAAAATGGAATTAAATACATAGATTCAAAATTTAATAAAATTGAAAATCCAAATATAAAAATGATTTTTGATTTAGCCAATTTTTATAAAAATTCTAAAAATTATGAAAAGGCAATAGATCGTTATACAGAAATTATTTTAACACTGGATGACAATTCACTTATCAAATCAGATGTATTGTATCGTAGAGGCGGTAGTTATGAAAGAATGGGCAATTATGAAAAGTCAGATGAAGATTTATTGCATGCGCTTAAAATTGATCCTAGTGATGCATATATTTTAAATTACCTTGCTTACTCTTGGTTAGAGCGTGATTATAAAATTAATGAAGCAATGGATATGTTGAAAACAGCATATGATTTAAAAAGCAATGATCCATATATTATTGATTCAATTGGATGGGCTTATTTTTTAATAGAGGACTATGTAGAAGCAGAAAAGTATTTAAAAAGAGCTGTAGAATTAATGCCAGATGACCCAATCGTGAATGATCATTATGGAGATATTTTATGGAAATTAAATCGAAAAATTCAAGCAAGATATTTTTGGAACAACGTATTAACTTTTGATGACACTGAAGACGATATGAGAGAAAAAATCAATATTAAAGTAATTGAGGGTCTTAAAAATTCCTAAATGAAAATTAATAAAATTAAATCTAATGCAAAGTTAAATTTAGCACTAAATATCACTGGAAAAAAAAAGGTTTTACATAAAATTGAAAGTATAATTGGTTTCATAGATTTACATGATGTTATTTCGATAAATCAACATAATGGAAAAAAACACCACATTTCTTTTTATGGAAAGTTTTCTAAAAATATTGGAAAAAAAAATACTGTTCAAAGATTATTTCAGATACTAGATAAAGAAAATTTATTAAAAAATAAAAAATTCAAAGTTAAAATTAAAAAATTAATCCCTCAAGAAGCTGGGTTGGGTGGGGGATCGATGAACGCAGCTAGTGTGTTTAATTATCTGGTTAAAAAAAAAATTATTAATCCTAATCATCAAAAAACTCGAAGTATCTGTGACTGGGTTGGTTCTGATGTTATTCTGGGAACCATTTCATCCAGCTGTGTGTTGTCATCAAGTGGTAGAATAAAAAAGATTTATAATACTCCAAAATATTACTCTACTTTAGTAAAGCCTGATTTTGGGTGCTCAACTAAAAAAATATACTCAGCTGTTCGAAAGTATACAAAATCAAAATATAACAAACCTAAAAAAAACATGTTTGGTGTAAAATATTTGATTGATCAACAAAATGCCCTTGAAACAATAGCACTCAAAAAATATCCAAAACTTAAAAAAATAAAGTTGTTCTTAGAAAGTATAAATAATCCATTATTTGTAAGAATGACTGGTTCAGGATCAACAATTGTTGCCTATTATAATTCATTAAAGAGTTGTAAATTGGCAAAAGCTAAATTTAAAAGAAAATATAAAAATTATTGGTGTGTTACAGCAAAAACTATATGAATTTTATATTTTTATGTTATAGGAAGCTAGTATTGGGGCGTAGCCAAGCGGTAAGGCACGGGTTTTTGGTACCTGCATCCTAGGTTCGAATCCTAGCGCCCCAGCCATTTATGAAAAATTTTTTAGATAAATTTTTTTCCAGATCAAAAAATCTTGATTATATCAGTCAAAATTTAAAACAAATTACTTTAACAACACCAGCAAATAAAATTTTTGAAGCAATTAATAATTTTTCTGAGAAAAGTGAAATCAGATATGTGGGTGGGTGTGTAAGAAAAGTGATAAAAAAAGAAAATGTTGATGATATTGACCTAGCAACAAATTTAACTCCCCTGGAAGTTTGTGAGGCTCTTAAAAACAAACAAATAAGTTATTACGAAACAGGAATTGAACACGGAACTATAACAGCAATAATTGATGAATATAAATATGAAATTACTTCTTTAAGGAAAGACATCTCAACTGATGGAAGGCATGCTGAAGTAGAATTCTCTTTAGATTGGAAGGAAGATGCCTCTAGAAGGGATTTTACTATCAATTCAATTTATGCAGATGGTGATGGTAATTTATTTGATCCATTTAACGGTAAAAAAGATTTGGAGGATGGTTATATTAATTTTATTGGCAATGCGGAAAAAAGAATTCAAGAGGATTATTTGCGTATTTTAAGGTATTTAAGATTTTATTTAAACTACTCAAATCATGAGCACCAGCAAGAAATAATAAAAAATATAAAAAAAAATATTGATGGAATTTCAAATATATCATCTGAAAGGTTAATCGATGAGCTAAAAAAAATAACTAGTTCAAATGGATTTTTAAAACTCTTCAAAGATAAAGAAAGTTTAGAACTCATAGAAATAATTTTCCCTCAATTAAAGAATATTAAAAATTTTAAAAAACAAAATTCTTATGCTGCAGAGAATTTTTTAAAAATTGACTTTATATTCTTAATTGCGCTTTTAGTGATTGATGGGACTGATAATGCTGATTATTTTCTTTATAAATTTAAAATATCTAACAAAGATAAGAAAAGATTAAAATTAATAGATCTTTTTTATAGAGAAAAAGTAACTTTAAACAATTTTACAGAGAAAAACTTGAATAAATTTTTTTATTTTAATGGGCGACAGGCTGTATTGGATATAATTAATTTTAAAATATTTATCTCAAACAAAGTAGAGAAAAAACTAATCAAACTATTAGATACTTATAAAGAGAAAGTAATTCCAACTTTGCCAATAGGGGCTGATCTATTAATGTCTAAATTTCAAATTCCTGAGGGCAAAACTTTAGGTAATAAATTAAAAAGGATAGAAGAAACTTGGGTTCAAAACGGATTTCAAATTTCAGATAAGCAGGTTCAACAGATAGTTAAAAGTTAAATATATTTAACGTCTTTAATTTCAAAATTTTTTACACCAGAGGGTGTATTTATTTCAACTAAATCACTTTTATTTTTTCCAATCAAACCTTTGCCAATTGGTGATTGAAAGAAAATTAGTTTTTGTTTTAAATCCGCTTCATCTCTTCCAACAATTTTATAATTAATTTTTTCACCAGTATCTAAATCTTCTAAATAAACTGTAGATCCAAAAATTACTTTTCCTTCATTGTTTAGTTTTGTAACGTCAATAACATTTGCTCTTGCAATAATATCGTTAATTTCTGTAATTCTTCCCTCGTTATGAGATTGTTCTTCTTTAGCTGCATGATATTCAGCATTTTCTTTAAGGTCTCCATGAGATCTCGCTTCAGCAATTGCAGCTACTATCTCAGGTCTTTTTTTTTCTTTTAAAAAAACCAATTCTTCTTTCAGTTTATTTAATCCGTTTAATGTTATTGGCTCTTTATCCATTTTTTTTATTTCCATTTTGCAATCGGGGGTAATGACATCAAAATTCCCTCAACATTACCACCAGTTTGTAGCCCAAATTTCGTTCCTCTATCATAGAGCAAATTAAATTCTGCGTATCGACCCCTTTTAATATACTGAAACTCTTTATCTTTTAAAGTCCATTTTCTTTTTAATTTTTTTTTAATTATTTCATTAAATAGCATTTGAAATGTAACACCAACATCTCTGACAAATTTAAAGTCATTTTCAAAATTATCATTTTTATAGTCAAAAAATATCCCACCTATACCTCTGGCTTCTTTTCTGTGAGGTAGATAAAAATATTCATCACACCACTTTTTATATTTTTTATAATAATTTTTATTATGTCTATCGCACATTGCCTTTAATATTTTATGAAAGTTTTTCTTCTCTTTTTCATCTTTTATTGCTGGGGTTACATCCATACCTCCACCAAACCAATTCTTTGTTGTACAAATAAATCTGGTATTAAAATGCATTGCAGGAATATGGGGATTTTGCATGTGCATAACTATTGATATTCCTGATGCCCAAAATCTAGGATCTTTACTTGCGCCTGGTATATTCTTTTGAAATTGTTTAGGAAATTTTCCATAAACTTTTGAAAAATTTACTCCTACTTTTTCAAAAATTTTTCCATTTTTAAGAATTCTATATTCACCACCACCCTCATCTTTTTTACTACTTCTATTCCAAGAAGTTGATTGAAAATTTAATTTGTTTTTTTCAATTTTTAAAATGTCGTCACATATTGCATTTTGTAATAGCTTAAACCAATTACTCGCTAAGTCTTTTTTAATTGAAATATCCATTTTATATTAATTCAATTTGACGCAAACTTTCCGCCAAAACAATGGCAACAGACGATGCAATATTAAGAGATCTTACTTGATTATTCATGGGTATTTTTAAACGATTTTTAATAATCTTGTGAACCTTTTCGGGTACCCCAGCACTTTCTCTTCCAAACAAAATAGTATCATCAGGCTTAAATTTAAATTTAGTATAATTTATTGAACCCTTAGTTGTCATCAATATGATTCTCCGTTTTTTCTTTGCTTCAAAAAATTTTTCCGAACTTTGATAAAACTCTATTTGACTATAGTCCATATAGTCCATAACCACTCTTTTAAAACGTTTGTCTGATAATAGAAAGCCACATGGTTCAATTATTTCTAATTTAGCACCCAAACAAGCACAGGTTCTTATGATTGCAGCAGTATTCTGAGGTATATCAGGCTCATACAAAGCTATTTTGGGTCCTAAAATTGTTGAATTCTGTGTCATTCTTTCAGTAGTAAAATAATTATTTTATATTATATGAATTCGTATATTAACTATTTTAAATCAAAAAGAGATAATAATAAAAGCTACTAAAAGTGTCTGAAAAAAAAACAAAAAGAAGAGATTTTTTATTTACAGCTACCACAGCTGTAGGAGCTGTTGGTGCCGCTGCAGTAGTGTGGCCAATGATCGATCAAATGAATCCAGATGCTTCTGTTAAAGCATTAGCTAGTACAGAAGTTGATGTAAGTGCATTAACACCAGGAAATACATTAACTGTTTTGTGGAGAGGCAAACCTGTTTTTATAAGAAGAAGAACTCAAGAAGAAATTGATGAAGCAAGAAAAGTGAAGATGGAGGATTTAATTCATCCCGAGAAAGATGAGGATAGAGCTAAAAATCCAGAGTGGCTTGTCATGTTAGGAGTTTGTACACATTTAGGATGTGTACCTTTAAATGACAAAGGCGATTACAATGGATGGTTTTGCCCGTGTCATGGATCTCACTATGATACCTCTGGAAGAATAAGAAAAGGGCCAGCTCCGTTAAATATGGAAGTACCTAAATACGAATTCGTTAACGCTAATACAATTAAGATTGGATAAACTAAACACTAATGAGTGATCACGATTACAGACCAAAATCAAAAGTAGGACAATGGTTTAATGATCGATTACCACTTTTAACTCTAGCAAATCATTTAACAGATTATCCGACTCCTAAAAATTTAAACTATTGGTGGACATTTGGAGGAATTTTAACTTTTTGCTTAATCACTCAAATTATCACTGGATTAACTCTTGCAATGCATTACATCGCTCACGCTGATATGGCTTTTGAGAGTGTTGAGCACATAATGCGTGATGTAAACTATGGATGGTTAATTAGATACATTCATGCAAATGGTGCATCTATGTTTTTCTTGGCAGTCTACATTCATATCTTTAGATCATTATTTTATGGTTCTTATAAAGCACCAAGAGAAATAATTTGGATAATTGGAATAATTATTTACTTGTTAATGATGGCAGCTGCATTCATGGGTTATGTATTGCCTTGGGGACAAATGAGTTTCTGGGGAGCAACTGTAATCACAAATTTATTTAGTGCCATTCCGTTAGTTGGAGAGGGTATTGTTACTTGGTTGTGGGGAGGTTATTCAGTTGACAATCCTACGTTAACTAGATTTTTTACTTTGCATTATTTAATTCCATTTTTAATTTTAGGACTAGTTATTTTACACATATGGGCTTTACATGTTCCTGGTAATAATAATCCAGTTGGAATAGATATAAAAAAACCATCTAAAGACACTGTGCCTTTCCATCCTTACATCGTAATTAAAGATGGTTTTGCTTTATTAATGTTCATGATTGTGTTTGCTTTCTTTGTGTTCTATGCACCAAATATTTTAGGTCATGCAGATAATTATATCGAGGCAAACCCAATGGTAACACCTGCACACATTGTTCCCGAATGGTATCTCTTACCTTTTTATGCAATATTAAGATCAGTTCCTGATAAATTACTAGGAGTTGTGGCTATGTTATCTGCAATATTAATCTTAGCAGTTTTACCTTGGTTAGATACCTCAAAAATAAGATCCGCAGTATTCAGACCTTTATATAAACAATTTTACTGGATATTAGTTGCTGATGTTTTGATACTTGGTTATGTGGGTGCGATGCCAGCTGAGGGACTTTACTTGTTGATAGCACGAGTTGCTACGGCGTATTATTTTTTACATTTTTTAGTTATTCTTCCTGTTTTAGGCTTTAAAGAAAAAACTTTACCAGTGCCTCTAAGTATTACCGAACCTGTTCTCGGTGGTTCACCAAATTTAGCTGCCGCCAGAAATAAAGAAAGTAAAATGGAATAAGGTGAAAAATTTATTTAAATTATTTTCTATATTAATCTTAATTATTACTTCAAATTCAAACTCTTTTGCTGCTGAAAAGGTAGAATATCTAAAAACCGACTGGAGTTTTAAGGGTCTATTTGGAAAATTTGATAGAGCTTCTCTTCAAAGAGGGTATCAAGTTTATACTGAAGTATGTGCTTCATGTCATTCGATGAAATATTTAAGTTATAGAAATTTAGCAGAGCCAGGTGGACCAGAATTCTCTGAAGCTCAAGCTAAAGCTATAGCTGCTTCATTTGAAGTAACTGATGGTCCAAATTCTGATGGTGAAATGTTTACAAGGCCAGGTAAATTATCTGACAAATTTGTAATGCCCTACGATAATGTAAAAGCAGCTCAAGCTGCAAATGGTGGTGCATATCCTCCAGATATGTCTGTTTTGGTAAAAGCAAGAGGAGGTGGTGTTGACTATATCTATTCCTTATTACAAGGATATGAAGAAGCTCCTAGCAATGTATCTTTAGATGATGGAGTTTATTATAACAAATATATGTATGGTAATAAAATTAGAATGGCTGCTCCATTATCAGATGGGTTAGTAGAGTATGGTGATGGAACAAATGCAACAGTAGAACAGATGTCAAAAGATGTAACGACTTTCTTAATGTGGTCTGCTGAACCTCATTTAGAGTCTCGACATCAGATGGGTTTTAAAGCGATTGTCTATTTAATTATTCTAACTGTTTTAGTTTATTTTAGTATGAAAAAAATCTGGTCACGTGTTGAATCTGAAGTTTAGTATGTCTCCATCTTTAACAGTGTAATCTTTACCTTCTAATCTCATTTTTCCATTAGCTTTAGAATTTACCCATCCATCATTAGCAATAAAATCTTCATAAGATATAGTTTCAGCTCTAATGAAACCTTTTTCAAAATCCGTATGAATTTCTCCTGCAGCTTTTGGAGCGGTACAATTTTTTTGTATTGTCCACGCTCTTGTTTCTTCAGGTCCAGAAGTAAAAAACGTATCAAGTTCTAATATTTTATAGCCCTGTTGAATTAACATACTTAAACCTGTATCTTTTAAACCAATCATATCCATATAATTTTTTTTTTCATCTTCTGCTAATTCATTTATTTGGTTTTCTATGTCTGCAGAAACAGTCAGAGTGTTATCTTTTCCAAATTTTTCGATAAAGTTTTTAGTATATTTATTTCCATCCTGTACGCTTTGCTCATCTACATTACAAACAAAAATCTTTGGTTTTATTGATAAAAGACCACTTTGATTAAGTTGTTTTGTTTCAAATTGCGAATTTAATATTGATATATCTTTATCATTATTAATGCAGTCTAATGCAATCTCTAAAATCTTAAGCTGATCTTCGTCTACATTTTTCTTATTATTTTTTCCAAGTCTTTTTTGAATAGATTCTAGGTCAGCCAACATCATTTCAGTTTCAATGATTTCAAGATCTCTTATAGGGTCAACGTCAGGATTAACATTTTGAATATCATCTGAGTCAAAGCATCTAATCATATGAATAACCGCATCAACTTCTCTTATGTGAGACAGAAATTTATTGCCTAACCCTTCACCTTTAGATGCACCTTTCACGAGACCAGCTATATCCACAAATGAAATAGTTGTATTTATTGTTTTTTTTGATTTTGAAATTTCTGATAATTTACTCAATCTTTCATCTGGAACGGGGACTACTCCCACATTGGGATCTATCGTACAAAATGGAAAATTTGCAGCTTGGGCTTTGCTTGAGTTTGTAAGAGCATTGAAGAGTGTAGATTTACCCACATTAGGCAAACCAACAATTCCACATTTAAAACTCATTATTTATTGTTTACAGTGCTAGAGAATAAATCTAATTTTTTGTCTATAAGTATTGATATAGAATCTGTAATGTTATTTGTAATTTTTTCCAATCCGAGCATTTCTTCCTCATCAAAATTCTGAAGAACAAAATCACCTACTTCCATTTTATCTTTTGGTTTACCAATTCCTATTCTCACTCTTGAATAATCTTTACCAATAAATTTATCTATTGATGCAATTCCGTTATGTCCAGCATCAGAGCCACCAAATTTTGCTTTTATCTTACCAAATTCTATGTCTAGATCGTCATGAAAAACGATAACATCCTCAGCATCTATTTTGAAATATTCAATTAATTCTCTAATACAAATTCCAGAATTATTCATAAATGTTAAAGGTTTAATAGCGTAAACTTTTTGGTCTCCTACATTGCCAGTCGTAAGAAGTCCTTTGAATTTTGGTTTTTGTTTTGAAAGTCCAAATTTTTTATTTATTGCATCTATAATTTTGAAACCAATATTGTGCCTATTGTTTTCACTGTCTGGGGTTGGATTGCCTAATCCTACAAGTAGAAGCATAAAATATTAATATTGGAGGATAAAATTCAATTTTAATTAACTTATTTTTTTTCTTCAGCAGGTTTCTTGTCTTCACCTTCTTTTTTATCACCTTCAGCTGCTGACTTATCTCCACCTTCAGCTGCCGCCGCTTCTGCTCCTTCAGCACCTTCTCCCTCAGCCGCCTCAGCTTCTACAGGTTTTTCAGGTTCTTTCATAACAGTCGGAGCTGCTAGTGTTGCAATCACGAAATCTCTTCCTTGAATTGTAGGAGTAACGTCACTGTCAAGATTTATAGAAGAGATCTTAAAACTCTCTCCTATATCAACTCCATCAAGATCTATCACAAGATTTTCAGGAATTTTTTCGCTTGGACATTTTAGCTCTACTTTTCTTCGTACAATATTTAAAACCCCACCTCTTTTTAAACCAGGAGATTTTTCATGATTTAAAAATTTTACCGGAACTTCAATTCTAACTTTTATGCCTGAAACTATTCTTAGAAAGTCTACATGAATTGGTTCATCTGATATAATGTCATATTTTATTTCTCTTGGTAGAACTTTTTGAGGTTTGCCATCAACATTTAAAGTTATGATGCTTGATAAAAAGTTTTCTTTTTCAATTAGTGACTTGAGTATTTTTTTAGATATTGAAATTTTCTCGTTTTGAGCCTCTCCACCATAAATTATAGCAGGCACATTACCATTATCCCTTAATGAATTTAATTCACCTTTAGTTTTAGTATTTCTGATGTTGGCGTTTAATGAATTCATAAAAACAAGGGTTTTTAGCTCAAGTTACTTAATAACTCAAGGTATTTATTTGAATAAATCTGATACTGAGGTTGAATTAGATATTCTTTTAATTGCTTCTCCCATAAGCCCTGAAATTGACAGAACCTCAATGTTTTTAACACCTTTAGTTCTGCTCATGTTATCGATTGTATCAGTTATTACTAAATTCTTAATTACTGAATTTTTAATTTTTTTTACAGCTTCACCGCTTAGTACACCATGAGTTATATAGACATAAACTTCTTTAGCTCCTCTATCTTTAAGAGCTTTAGCTGCATTTACTATTGTTCCACCAGAATCGATTATATCATCTACAATTATACAAGTTTTACCTTTTACATCTCCTATGACATTCATTACTTGAGATTGACCTGGTTTTGGTCGTCTTTTATCTACAATGGCTAATCCAACATTTAAGAGCTTACCTAGTGCTCTTGCTCGCTCAGTTCCACCCACATCTGGAGCAACGCAAATAAGGTTTTTACTTTTTATCTTTTTTTTTGCATGTCTTGCAAAAATAGGTGTTGCAAACAAGTTGTCGACTGGAATATCAAAGAAACCTTGAATTTGACCTGCGTGTAAATCAACAGTAACTACTCTATCAGCACCCGCTTTTGTAATTAAGTTTGATACTAATTTTGCAGAAATTGAAGTTCTAGGTACTACCTTTCTGTCTTGTCTAGCATAACCAAAATATGGAATTACAGCAGTTATATTTTTTGCAGAAGATCTTTTTAGTGCATCAATACACAACAAAAGCTCCATCAAATTGTCATTAGCAGGCGAAGATACAGATTGAATAATAAAAATACTGTTTCCTCTGATATTCTCATTTATCTCAACATAAATTTCTCCATCAGAAAAATTTCTAATACTAGAGTTTACTAATTTAGATTTTAGATATTTAGCAATATTCTTGCTTAATGGTTTGTTGCTATTTCCGGATAATAATTTCATTAAAAAAGTCTAATAAAGCATAATTATTGAAATATTTCTACCATAATCATCATGATTTAGTCTTAACGCTCTTCTTGCACTAAAAAAATTATTATTAATATCAAATGTATCAATATTTAAAGACTCAATATTTTTTATTTTATTCTTTAAAAGACATGATTTTACATATTTAGGTAAATCAAAATAAAGCTTTTTGTACTTAATTTTAAAAAATTTATTATTGTTTTTATCCTTTTTTATAAATTTTTTTTTAAAATCTTGTTTGACTTCATAATTTTTAGCTGAGATAGCAGGTCCGATAGCTGCAGTAATATTTTTAGGATTAGATCCTTTTTTGATCATAAATTGGATTACTTTGCTAATTATATCTTTGTATGCACCTTTCCACCCTGCATGAATTGCAGCAACTAATTTTGTTCCTTCATCACAGATTAAAATCGGCACACAGTCAGCAGTTAAAACACCAATTGGTATATTTTTTTGGTTTGTAATTACTGCGTCTGCTTTTGGTTTTGATCTAAATTTATTTTTTTTATTAATAAAAATAAACTTATTACTATGTATTTGATGAAGTAAAAAAATACTTTTAGCGGTTCTTTTTATTTTTTTTTTAACTATTTGTAAATTTTTTTTTACATCTGAGGGATTATCTTTAGAACCAGGACCACAGTTTAAACTTTTATAAATTTTTTTTGATTTACCACCAGTTTTATTAAAAAAACCATGTTTAATTATTTTTATTTTCGAAAGTTTTTTTGATTTTATCAATTTTGAAAACCTGTCTTAAAATTGTTTCTCTTATTTTTTACAAGCATGACTTTGAATAATTCACCCATTTGATTTTCATCAATTAAACGTCTTACTCGATAAAATAAATCTGCTTTTTTAGAAAATGCTACATTTTTGCTGATTATTTCTGCTCTTTGAAGAATACCCATATTTATTAAAAATTTTTTTTGATTTGTAAAAATTGAATTAACTTTTTTAAACTGATTTATAAATTTTTCAAATGAATGAAAGTTTATATTGTAAGTAATATCAGAGTCTCCAATATTTTCTAAAACGTTAGAATATTTGTGATTATTTACTGCCTGAAGAGTTTCATGCATTTTGCTATCTGCATAACCATAATCAATAACTAACATTCCTCCATCATTTTTTTGTATTAAATCGCAAATTGTTCTTAAATATTTAAATGTATCTGGCGAATATTCTATAACGCTCTGATTTTTTGATATTTTGAAATTAAGATATTTTTCAATTGTCTCTATATCAATTTTTTCTTCTTTAAATTCAGCTTTGTTTGGATCACTCAAATTCACAAATCTTTCAAACCAACTATCTTTTTTTTTAAAAAATTGTTTAATTGGTATTGCGTCAAAAAATTCATTAGCTAAAAAAATTGTTGGGTTTGAGTTTATTTTCTCAATGTTTTTTAACCATGAAAATTTTTTAGATTTTAAATTTTTTTTTTGTTCATTTAATAAAAAATCACTTTTTTCATGAATTACAAAACTGCAGGCATTGTAACACTCGGGAAAATTTGTAAGTGTCTCATCTATGACTTTCATCATTTCACCATTTCCAGCTCCCAGTTCTAGCAAATTAAATTTTTTTGGAGAGCCAATGCTTTTCCAAAAAGTAATTGTCCAAATTGCAATAATCTCCGAAAATAATCTTGTGATATTGGGAGCAGTAATAAAGTCTCCATTTTTACCAAAAGGATTCTTTTTCATATAAAAACCTTTGTCCTTATCGTAAAGAGCAAAATTTATAAATTGATCTAATGGTAAATTATTTGTTTTAGCGAGTTTCATATTTTAAATAAAATAAGATTACCCCTGACAATATAAATATTAAACTTACTACTTGCCCCATCGTTAAGTTTAAAAATATATAACCCAACTGTTCATCTGGTACTCTATAAAATTCAACAATAAATCTAAAGATTGAGTAAATTATTAAAAATAATCCCGAAATTACACCAGGTTTATTTGAAAATTTGTTTTTAAAATAAATTAATAATAAAAATAAAAATAAACCTTCTAATAGTGCTTCATATAATTGCGAAGGATGTCTAGGAAGATTATCTACCTGAATAAATATTACTGCCCATGGTACATTAGTTATAGTTCCATATAATTCTGAATTTACAAAGTTTGCTATTCGTCCAAAAAATATTCCAATTGGAGCAACTAAAGCAATAATATCCATATATAAAAACGAGTTTTGATTATTTTTTTTAGCAAAAATTATACTTGCAAAAATAACTCCAATTAAACCACCGTGGAAAGACATTCCTCCTTGCCAAATTTTAAATATATCTAAAGGATTATTTATATAAAAACTTAAATTATAAATGAAAATATAACCAAGCCTGCCACCTAAAATAATGCCTAGGATTAAATAAGTTAAATAATCATCAAATTTATTTTTTATTTCTATGTTTTGAATAAATAACCTTTTAGCAATTATCCAGCCTAATATAATTCCAAATATATAAGCTAGAGAATACCATCTAATTTCTAAAGAAAATATTTCTAAGGCTACTGGGTCAAAATTATTAATGAACATTTTTAATAATACTTATAATGTATATCTTAAATATGAAAAATTCTAAATTTATAATTGATAAGTTTGCTAAATTAATAGAGCAGGGTCTAGTATCTTCAAAAGATCTAACTTCAGAACTATTTAATATATTAAAATCTAAAAGAGATGAGTTTGTTTTTAGAATGAAACTTACAAGTAAAGACGAATTTGAAATACTCTCAAAACGTGTTGAGAATCTTGAAAATAAAATTAACAAACTTGAGAAAAAAAAAAATAAAAAAGTTAAACAGGCAAGAAAATCTTAACTCTTAAACCATCCATTTTTGATTTTTCTAACATTATATTTCCTCCATGAGATTTTATAATGTCTGATGAAATTGATAAACCAAGACCAACACTTGATTTTGAGTCCGCTCGACCCTTATCTATTTTATAGAAAGGTTTAAATACATTTTCATACTCATTTTTTGGTATTCCAGGACCATCATCATCAATAATAATGAATAAGTTTGTATTTTTTTTACTTAAGCTAATTTCAACTTTGTTCGCATATTTTAAGGAATTATCAATTAGATTATTTAGACATCTATTAATTAAATTTTTCCTACCATTAAAGTAAATTCTTGATGTTAAGTTTTGTGAAATATTTTCATTGTTATATTTTTCAATAACTTCTAAAATTAACTCAGATAGATTAAACATTTCATCTTTTTCAACATATGATGAGCTGGTAAATTGCAAATATTCATTTAACATTTTTTCCATCTCATTAATATCTTCAGTTAATTTATTAACAGTTTCTTTATCTTTTATAAAAGCTAATTGTAGTTTCATCCTTGTTAAAGGCGTCCTTAAATCATGACTAATTCCAGATAACATTTCTGTTCTTTGATTTATGTGTCTTTCAATTCTCTTTCTCATTTTATCAAATTCATGTCCTGCTTGTCTTATTTCAAGGGCTCCAGAAGGTTTGAATTCTTCAATATTTTCTCCTTTACCAAACCTTTCAGCTGCACGAGCTAGGTTTGTGATTGGTCTAGTCTGATTTTTTAAAAATATTAGAGAAATGATCACCATTATAATTGCAGGTACTGTGATCCATAGTGCAAATATTCTTGCTGAAGAACTTGCAACTCTATCTTTAGGAACTAAAAATTTAAAATAACCATCTTCATATTTAATTCTTAAATCAATTAATTCTTTATAACTTGTTGTATCAAACCAGTATTCATTTAATCCAAATTTAGATTTTAGCTCTCTTCTTAAAGTTCTATCTATAGGACTAAACCATCTTTCAGTATCTGTATTTTGTAATGCTTCGTTATTAGTTAATTTAATATTTAAATCTAAAAACATAGAAAAAAGATCTAGCAACTCTTGTTTATTTGTATTTTCACTTTCATAAGCTTTAATAAAGGTACTAATTTCATTTACTAAAGTTCTCGTCATACCTTTGTTTGTTTTGATCCAAAGGCTATCAAAAAAAACAATTGTAATTACTAGTTGTAGAACTAAAACTGGAATAGCAACAATAAGAAGTGCCCTATAAAATAATCTTTTTGGTAATATTTTTTTTAAGTAATCACTCAATCCATAGAACATATCCCGCACCTCTTATTGTCTGTAAAAATTTTGGATTTTTTGGATCAATTTCAATTTTTTTTCTAAGCCGAGTAATAATAACATCTATGGATCTCTCTTTGTCTAGATTAATTAATTGACCAATATCTTCTCTAGAAAATATTTTACCTGGATTATTAATCATTTTTTCTAAAATCGTTTTTTCAGTTGAATTAATTTTAAATTCTTTATCACTCTTAAATATTAAAAGTTTATTCAAATCAATTTTCACATTTTCAAATTTTAAAACCCTTTTTTGATCTGTTTTTATAGTTTTATTTAATATGTTTTGTATTCTTAAAATTAATTCTTTTGGCTCGAATGGTTTCGGTAAATAATCATCAGCACCAATCTCTAATCCTTCAACCCTTTCATTTGCTTCGCCTTTAGCTGTTAGAAGTATAACTGGTGTATCTAATTTTTTTTTATTTTCTTTTAAAAATTCAAGCCCACTTTTACCTGGCATCATGATATCCAAAACTATTAAATCAAATTTAATTACTTGTATTTTCTCTAACGCATTTTCTGCATTTTCTGCAGTAGTGACTAAGAATTCATTTTCATTTAAATACTTTTTAACAAGAGATCTAATTCCATCATCATCATCAACTACTAGTATATGTGCAATAAACTTATCCATTAATTATTTTACTTAATACATTGTCAAAATTTATAACTTCTTCAGAATTTGAATTTAGCAAAGCATTATAAATTCTCTTTTTTTGTAAATTAAAAATTTCATTAAAAATTCTTTTACCTTTATCATTGAGAAAAACATGCTTTATTCTAGTGTCCTGATCATCCTTTTTAAACATAATGATTTCAAGCTTAATTAAATCTTTAAGAACACGATTTAAACTTTGTTTTGTGACTTTTAATCTCTTAAGTAGCTCTGAAATTGAGATCCCTTCATACATTGACAGTAAATGAATCACCTTGTGGTGCGCTAAACCAATTGAATATTTATCTAATATTTTTTTAGAGTCAGAAAAGGTTTCTCGGTAGCTTACAAATAGTTTTTCAATTAGATCTTTAAGCTGGTCATCTTTTAAATATAAAAGTTCTTTCATAATAGGTAAGTTATATTGACATATTAAAGATACAAAGATATTTTTCAGTTATAAATTAAAAAAATTTTCACACATGATACCTTACGATAAGCGATCTGGAAAAATATGGTACAACAACGAATTAGTTGATTGGGCTGACGTTAAACTGCATGTTTTAAGCCATGGTATGCACTACGCTAGTTGTGTTTTTGAAGGTGAGAGAGTTTATGACGGTTCAATTTTCAAATTAGAAGAGCACACCGCTAGATTTTTTCATTCTGCTAGAAGAATGGGTTTTGAAATTCCATATACAGAAGAAGAAATTAATAATGCATCAAATAAAATTATTGCTACTCAAAAAGTAGAAAATGGTTATGTGCGACCTGTTGCTTGGAGGGGAAGTGAGATGATGGCTATTTCTGCTCAACAAACAAAAATACATGTTGCTATTGCAACATGGGAATGGGGATCATATTTTGATCCTAAACTAAAAGTAGAAGGAATAAAATTAAATATTTCAAATTGGAGAAGACCAGCACCTAATACAATACCATGGGATACAAAGGCATCAGGTCTTTACATGATTTGTACACTCTCAAAACATGAGGCAGAAAAACAAGGATATACAGATTCTTTAATGCTTGATCATGAGGGAAATATTGCTGAAGCAACTGGAGCAAATATTTTTTTCAAAGATAAAAATGGGGAAATTCACACTCCAATACCAGATTCCTTTTTAGATGGTATTACAAGAAGAACTGTAATTGGAATTGCAAAATCAAAAAATATAAAAGTACATGAAAGAAAAATTAGTCCAACCGAATTACCTAATTTTGTTGGATGTTTTTTAACAGGAACGGCAGCAGAGGTAACACCAGTATCTTGTATTGCTGAAAATCAATTTAAAGTATGTGATACTATTATTGATTTAAATGAAAGTTATCAGGCATTAGTTAGGAAGAAAAAAGCAGCCTAGTCTTTACTGTCTTCAGACATAGCGTGATCAATACCTTTTCGCATATAATCATATGCAGTAAAAAGTGTTAAAGCAGCCGATAACCACAAAAGAATTATACCAATAGTTTGAGCATTATAATCTTGGAAATTAATTATTTTATTTCCTGTATCTCCAGATAATAAAAGAGCTTTATTGAACCATTTTGGATCTGCAAGATCAGTTGAGTCTGCTAGCTTAGATGAAATAAAATCTGTAGAAGGTGTTGAGGAAAAAGTAGCAAAAAAGATATATAACTTTTTTCACGAATAATTATGCTAAAAAAAATTCCAAACATATTAACGATAGGTCGAATAATAATTGTTCCTTTTTTTGTTTTAGCTTTTTATCTTCCAGGATTTTATGGTGATCTTACTGCTTTAATATTATTTATTATTGCATCATTTACGGACTTCTTGGATGGTATGTTAGCTAGAATGTTTGGAGTAGAGTCAAAACTGGGTGAATTATTAGATCCTATAGCTGATAAAATCATTGTTGCTACAGCATTAATACTTCTGGTTATGGATGGAACAATCAGAAATTATGAGGTAATTGCAGCAATAATAATTCTTACAAGAGAAATTTTAATTTCAGGTTTGAGAGAATTTTTAGCAAAGGGAAAAATAAAACTTCCTGTTTCAAACCTTGCTAAACTTAAAACAGTATTACAAATGGTATCAATTGCTCTTTTTCTTATAGCCCCAATACCCTCTATTTGATCTAATAAAGATTTGCTGATACCTTTTTTTCTCTTTGCTCTATGAGCGCTTATGGCAAAT